>NZ_JASDDA010000033.1:0-45653 GCF_030407645.1 Pseudoalteromonas sp. APC 3495
TATAAACTATTTTTAATCTTTCATAACCACTTTGTAGTTTTTTATGGCAGTCGCTCTGTGCTTAAGCGGTGAAATAAAGTGACTGCAACATCTATGCGAAATGTTTATTTTTTGAGCATAATTTACGCGTTGTATCTCTATTGTTACCTTCCCAGTTAAAATCATTACGGATTAAACTGCATTTATCAAAGATCAGATTTTTACTAACATGTCGGTTTAAAAGTATAAAATTTAATTTTCCAAGCCTGTTTTTTCATCGTTTTGATTGTTTTTTAGCTTTCTTTGGTAATAAGTTAGTAAAAAATCGGTTTATGCCAGCGGTATTTTATGCCTTGTTGGTAAAATACTGATCCAGTGTTATTTGAGAGAAATTTATAGCTTAAAAGGTCTCTAATTATTAGCTTCTTATATCAAAATTACCTGTTAAGGCTATGGAAAAACTTATTAAATACAGTGCTTTATTTAACTTTTAATTTCATACACGGACGTGTGTTTACTGTGTCTTTATGTATTTAGCCGGTAACAGCAACGCATCCAGAGCAAGCATTCACTTAGATAGGTTATTTTATAGCTGACTTTTAATCTTTATATAGATCACTATTTAACTAACTCAATTAAATGCCTATTGCTGCATTCAAATACAAATAAGAATTACTATCTTTTGTATTTGTTGGCGTTATAATATCGCCATCTTTTTTTAGCTATGTTTAAAAGGAATTTGCAGTTTATGCAGGCCTCCAACCGTCTTTTAGACTTTCCCAAACCCGTTTTTTCTATGTTATGGCAATTTATGCAGCGCTTTAGCTATGAATTAGCGGTTTTATCGCGTTTTTTTATTGCTATTGTTGGCGGGTATTTTTTTACAGCCGTTAGTGTGTCGCTATTAAGTGCAGTAGTGCCTGTGCCTAAAGTTGACGCGGTTTTGCTTAGTGTGTCTGCGAGTATTTTAATTTATGCCCTAGTGTTTATTTATAGCTTTTATATTCATTCATTAAAAACTGTTTGGATCAGTATTTTACTAAGTATTGCAGCGCAACTTGTCGTGTTATCGCTATTGAAGGGATGGTTATGAAAGGGAGTTTTTTTCGTTCAATGACGTGGTTACATACATGGGTGGGTTTGCTCGTGTGTTGGTTACTGTATTTAATATTTTTTGCAGGCACTATTAGCTTTTTTAGAGATGAAGTGAGCTTATGGAATCAGCCAAGTGTCCATAATATTGAGCAGCAGGCAGATCGTATTGGCGCGCAAAAACAACAAATCGTGTCGGGTGTTGAGTATTTATATGCGCAAGCACCTAATGCGCCTAATTGGCGTATAACGCTTCCTGAGGAGCGTATACCTTATTTAACGTATGGTTATGCAAAACCAAAAGAGCCTGGACAACGCAGAGCGCAGTTTGAAAATGCCCGTTTAAATCCAAATACCATGCAGCCTTTAGCACCCTTTGTAGATACTCGAGGGGGTAATTTCTTTTATCGCCTGCATTTTGATTTGCATTATATTGATGTAAAAACGGCGCGTTGGATTGTCTGCTTTGCTAGTTTATTTATGCTCATTGCGTTGATATCTGGCGTCGTTATTCACAAACGTATTTTTAAAGATATGTTTGTTTTTAGAGCTAATAAAGGCAGCCGTAGCTGGTTAGATGTGCATAATTTAAGTTCGGTATTTGCCTTACCGTTTCATTTAATGATTACTTATACGGGCATTATTACCCTGATATTTATGATTTTCCCCTACCCCGCGCAAACCGTTTATGAGGATGGAATACGAGGCTTTTTTAATGATGTTTCGCCAAGTAGTTCTGCAACAGAGTCGTTGCAAGGCACTGCACCGTTAGTGCCTATCAATACTGTTTTGGATCAGGTTTATACTAAGTGGCCAGAGGCTGATATAACTCGGGTGATTATAAATAAGCCGAATAAGGCCGCTGCGACTATTATGGTTTTGGTCAGTCCTGGAAAAACATTAAGGGATCAAGCACCGCGTTTGATATTTAGTGGAGCGAGTGGTGAGCTTGTTGCTCAAACTGATGATGAACTCACCGGCAGTAAAGCGCTGTATGAGTCACTAAATTCAATGCATACTGGGCGTTTAGCAGAGCCATTATTACGTGTTTTATACTTTTTAGGCGGCATTGCTGGCTGCATAATGATAGCCACGGGCTGTATTATGTGGGCGAAGCGTATTCGGGAGCGAATGAAAAAAAATGCTCAGCCATCATGGGGTTTAAAACTCGTCGAAGCGCTTAATTTAGGAACTTTAATGGGGTTACCCTTGGCAACGTCTGCGTTCTTTTTAGCAAACCGATTAATCAGCACACGCGCAATGGAGCGCGCGGATAAAGAGATACTTGCCTTCTTTTTAACTTGGCTGTGTGTACTTATTATCGCTTTTGTAAAGCGTGACAAGTTGCAGTGGTGTGTTATGGCTGCCATAAACAGCATTGCTTGTTTTAGTGTGCCTGTGGTTAATGCGCTAACAACACAAGGGAATATAATCAGTTATTTACGTAATGAACAGTGGGCTTTATTTATGTTTGATAGTCTCTTTTTACTGTTTGGTTTGCTGTTTTTGTTACAAACCGAAAAATTACGTACTACGCTGCAAGCTAAAAAACCTAGTCCGATAAACACTCAGGAGCAAAAAGTATGATGGCATTGCTCCCTTTTAGTTTATGTTTGGTGGCTTTTAACTGCTTTGCACTGGCTAAGTTTAATCATTTCAAGGATGTTTTTAACAAGCGCCCTACTGATCAGCAGCGTTTAATTTTATTGAGTGTTGCTTGGATCAGTATTTTACTAAGTTTACTGCTTTGTGTTAGCGAATTACACGGCTATGGCGCTCTACAGTTTTGCGGGTTTATGTCGTTAAGTGCTTTAATTATAATGATTTTTTATAGTTTTTTAGTCAATTTAACTAAGCTTTTTAACTTGCTTGTATTATTGATATTAGCCACGAGTACGTTATTTTTTGGTTTAAATGGGCTTTAGTTAGTAAAAACCTGATCCCAAAGAATAGGCTAAATTGAGGTAAAAAAATGGCAAGCCATCAGGCTTGCCAATAAAAAAGGGGGATTGTCATTATGTCTTGTACTTGCCTGTCTCTTTGCAAGTGAGGCTAATATAGCCCCTCTTTATTTAGTTTACCTTACAGTAAGGTGAACGTTTTATTACAACCTAGGGGCATGTAAACCCCCTTTACAGCGATTTTTGATTTACCCAAATAATCTCATCTGTTGCAAAACCAAGCGTTTTTACTTGGCTTAAAAAGTGCTGCTTGAGCTCTTTACTCACTGTAGGTGTTCTCGATAAAAACCATAAGTAATCTTTGCTATAACTGGTAATAAAGGCATATTGATAATCAGGTTGGTCGAGCTCAAAAATAATATAGGCACCATAAAACGGGCCAAAAAATGACACTTTAAAATGCCCTGTATCGGCGTTTTCTACAAATTTAGCTAAGCCTTCAGCTTCGTCCCATTTTTGTTCTTTACTAATAAACCCTTTGTTTAATATCTTTACCGTTCCATCATCGTTAATTGAATAAGTGGCTGTTACTTGCTCCATTCCTTGTTCAAAAGAGTGGTCTAATCGTGCTATTTCATACCACTTGCCTTGGTATTTCTCTAAATCAAAGTTTTTAACAGGGGTTATTCCTTCGGGTGCGCTGGTACAGGCACTGAGTAAAAACACGGTGGTAATAAATAATGCGGTTTTAAAAGCGAGTTTCATGTTGTTTCCTTTTCTTTAGAAATTGCTATAGGATCGCCTTAATACTAAAGCAATTTAAAGAACTTAGCATGAAAATTTGGGTTGATGCTGACGCTTGTCCGGTGGTAATAAAAGAAATTTTATTTAGAGCCGCAGAGCGTACGCAAACAGAAACTATACTGGTTGCAAATCATGCCATGCGAATCCCACCGTCAAAATTTATTAGCCGACTACAAGTGTCATCGGGCTTTGATGTGGCTGATGATGAAATAGTAAAACGGATTGAAAAAGGCGATTTAGTGATCACAGGAGATATTCCACTGGCAAGTGAAGTGATTGATAATGGCGGCCAAGCACTTAATCCGCGCGGTGAGCTTTACACCACTGAAAACATTCGTTCATTACTAAATGTACGCGATTTTATGGATACTATGCGCTCAAGTGGTGTAGAAATGAGTGGTGGGCCGCCTCCATTAAGCCAAAGTGACAGACAAAACTTTGCTAACAATCTTGATCGTATTTTAGCGCAAAATAAGAGCAATTAAGGTGAGCAGCCAGTTAATAGGGTTAGGTGATGACTCATTCAGTGTTGCTGTGTATGTAGCAAAAGCGCCCCCTATGCCTTACTTTGAAACACTTGCGCAGCTAGAGCCAGTAGTTAGTGGGCAAATAAATAGCATAAACCAGCACTGTGGCAATGGCTGGCGAAAAGTTTTTAATGTGTACGCCAAAGTGTTATTTACGCTGCCAAGCGAGTATTACTCATTTGCTAAACAAGCAGTGAGTTGGCAAGCATATCGAGATGAGCTGTTGTTACAGCAGCATAGCGGGACTGCATTACTCTTTAGTGCGCCGGTGCTTACTGAGCATAAAAATCAATTGCACATTATAGCTGGGCGAACTCACGCTAAAAACTTGATACAACAAGGTAAGTTAAACGCCCAACTTGATTGGCTTGATGATGAGTTTGCTATAGATAAAAGCCAGAATATTATTGTATGCCCCTATTTTGATTATAGGCAGCTGAGTAATATTAAAATTGCCCGTTTGAGTGAATTAGTGGCTCAGTTGCGAATAATCTAAGCCACTTTCGTTTTTTAGGTAAGTGTTACGCTCAGTGTGTTAGCGCTATCAACTAGCATGAGCGAGCCCAAAATAAATAGGATGCAGGCCGATGCACGGCCAAATTTTAGTGAGAGCGCCGGATTATTGCTGAGGATTTTTCTGGCACTTACCCCTATTAACCAATATACCAGCGCACAGCCAACTAAATGAATAATGCTAAGTACCAGCAATTGTTCAGTAATAGAAAATGACAGTGTTGGTAAAACAAACTGCGGCAATAAGGCTAAAAATAACAGCATCACTTTGGGATTCAAGCCACTAATTATAAAGCCCTTTCTCATCCACTTTAGAGGCGTGTCTGAGGTGTGTTCTTGGCCATCGTTATAGGCTGCAGGCATTGGAGGAAATCGGTACAGTGATACGGCAATCCAAATTATGTACAAAGCACCAAATAAGGTTAACAGCTTTATAAACATGGCATGCGATGCTAATAACGCGCCTAACCCTATCACCACAATCAAACTAGCCATTAAATGCCCAAGTATTAACCCCGCTACTGCAGGAATGATTTTATCACCCGCTATACCTGCACTGATTGTATAAGCCCAATCGGCACCGGGGGTAAGTACAAACAAGATTGATACCAGCCAAAAAGAAAAAATAATATTAATATCCATACATATCCATGCACTAAAACCCAAAATAAGTGAGCTGCTATTTTATTTCTTTCTGATGAGTAAAAGTTACTGTATTTTACTGATATAAGCGTTCATTTTAGGAAATAATCAACTATGGATACCATAGATAGGAAAATTCTTGCTGAGTTGCAAGTTGATGGCAGGCTCACCCTCTCTGAATTGGCTGATCGTGTTGGGTTAAGCGTGTCACCTTGTCATCGTCGTGTAAAAGAGCTTGAGAAAAGCAAAGCAATTGTTGGCTACAGAACTGAAATATCACCTGAAAAAGTGGGTTTAAACTTTTCTGCGTTAGTATTTATTACTATTAAAGAAGGTGATAAAGCGTCGTTAAGCAAATTAGAGCAAGCAGTCGATGCTATCCCTCAGATCACCAATGCACAACGCTTATTTGGCACCCCTGATTACCTGTTACATGTTGTAACTAAAGATTTAGCCGCGTTTCAGCAACTCTACGATGACAAGCTATCAGCCTTACCGGGTGTACAACGTTTAACCTCAACCATTGTGATGAAAGATATTGTAAGAGCGCGTAACTTGCACTTTTAACAGGTTATGTTTTACACGAAGTTTAAAAAGTTAAACCGATGACGCTGCAAAGCCTATGGCAGCGGGCTTTGCCTAAATAGGTAAAAATAAAGTGTAAATAAAGCTTGTTATAAAGTGTATTGCTGTTATTCTGCTTGCCATCGGGTTGATAGAAAGCCCTGTTTATTTGTAAGTACCTCGTTGTTATTAGTAATAATCCTTCGCGATATCCTCAAGTTAAATGTTTGTTTTCTTCCTGTTAAACGCCTATTTTAAGGCAAATTTTTTATTATTTTTTTAGGATATTATTATGTCTAATACAACTACTGGTACAGTAAAATTTTTCAATGAAGCAAAAGGTTTTGGTTTTATTGAGCAAGAATCTGGCGCTGACGTTTTCGCACATTTCAGTGCTATCTCTGGCGACGGTTTCAAAACATTAGCCGAAGGCCAAAAAGTACAGTTTACTGTAACGCAAGGTCAAAAAGGCCCGCAAGCTGAAAACATCGTTTGCATCTAAATAGTTTTAATTGATGGGTTAGTGTTAACCCATCAATATTTATAAGTTTGAAAGAAGTTTTGTTTTATTTGTTAGTACCCCGTTGTTTTAGTAATAATCCTACGCGATATCCTCAAGTTAACTATTTTTTCGGCTCAATCGCCTCTTTTCAGGCACACTTTAATTAATTTTTAGGATACATATTATGTCTAATACAACTACTGGTTCAGTAAAATGGTTTAACGAAGCAAAAGGTTTTGGTTTTATCGAGCAAGAATCTGGCGCAGACGTTTTCGCACATTTCAGTGCTATCTCTGGCGACGGTTTTAAAACGCTAGCTGAAGGCCAACGTGTACAGTTTACTGTTACTCAAGGTCAAAAAGGCCCGCAAGCTGAAAACATCGTTTGCATCTAATTATAGAGGGAGTGGGCTTTAAAGCGCACTCACTCCGCTTAAACTAGTGTTAAGCAATAAAGCTAATATCATTATGATATTAGCTTTTTTTTTGACAAAAATTTATACAACGTAACCGCTAAAGCCAAGTGCTTTAAAATAAAGCTTTGGAATACCAAATCCACATTCATTCAGTAGTTCACTAAAGCGCATACGATCTAGGGGGTAAAACTCTCTTTCGAGGTTATGCCCCATTTGAGTTTTGCCAGCTTCAGTTAAGCCTAATTGAGCACAGGTGTTTAATTGTGACTCACGCTCAAATGTTGTTTCTGGGCGCATTAAATCAGCAATGTAAAGATTCGCTCCTTTTTTAAGGTTAGTTTTAATGCTTTTAAGAATTTGTTTTTTGTCGCCGTTATCTTCTACAAAATGCATCACCAGTAAACATAATACGGCGTCTGCTTTCGCTTTTACTTTATCAACTGGGCTACATTCAATAGTGACACGGCTATCAATACCTTGCTCTGCAAAGCGCTGTTTTGCAATATCGAGCATATCACTGGAGGTGTCTTGGGCAGTAAACTGCCATTTAGGATTTATTTGTGCTAATGCTAATACTTCCTTACCTGTGCCGGCACCAATCACTAAAATGTGTGCATCGTCGCTTAACGTGGTTTGCAGTTGTGCATTGGTTAGTTGATGAAGTAGCTCATAGCCTGGGACTAAACGGGTAATGCGGTTATCATATTCTTGTGCTTCTTCGCCTTTGAAAGTGGGCATGCTGTCTCCTTAAATTACGTTTATGGTGGAGTATCCACCCGGTTTTTTAGCGACATGAATTTGCGTAGCAACGCGTTCGCTCATTTCACTTACATGTGAAATTACACCGACCTTTCTACCTTGCGCTTGCAATGAATCTAGCGCGTCCATGGCAATACTGAGTGTTTCACTATCTAGTGTTCCAAAGCCCTCGTCAACAAATAACGAGTTAATTTGCACTTTGTTCGAAGATAGTGAGGCAAGTCCCAGTGCTAATGCCAACGACACTAAAAACGATTCACCGCCAGATAGCGTATTGACCGAGCGTTGTTCATCGGCCATATCGCGGTCGATAATGGCTATATCAAGTGACTCAGCAATTGCAGTGAGCTCATAACGCTTGTTAAGGGTTTTTAAATGGCTATTAGCATAATGCAGCAATATTTTGAGTGTTTGTGTTTGCGCTAAATTACGCATTGTTTTACCTGTGGCATCACCTAGTACTTTATTAAGTAAATGCCATTGGTCAACCTGTTGCTTGAGCTGGCTCAGTTCAGCTTGTTTGCCCTCAAGCGCTTTTGCATTTTGGTTGTGCTGCTCAATCGCGGTGTTGATGGTGAGTAAGCTATTTTGCAATTGTGTTTGCTGGGTATTTAAGTGGTTTTGTTGCTCAATTAGCTGTGCTTCGCTTTGCGTTGGCTGATTATTTTGTTGATGCTTTTCATTAGCTTGTTGCTGTTGCTTTAACGCGGCACTGGCATCAACGACTGCTTGCGATAGTTGCTCGCCTTGTTTTAACTGAGTTTTAATATCGTCGTTGCTGATAGTTAGTAAAAATGTGACTTGCTCATGACTGATATCGCCATGAAGGGTGTTAAATTCTTTAAACCAGTCGTTGTAACGCGTTTCAAGCATCACTAATTCTTGGTGGTTATCTGCCAGACGATGCTCAAGGTTTTTAAGCGTGATGGCGTGTTCATCGCGCTGTTTTACGGCGCTGTCGTATGCTTGTTGGCTGGCACTTAATTGGCTTTGGCAGTGCTCTAGCTGTGCTGACAGTTTAGCTTGGTAGTCATCGGCGCTAATAGTTTGGTTATCAAACAAGGCTAAGCGCTGTTGCTGCGTATTATTGTGCTGTTGCTGTGTTTGGGTTAATTCTTCATTGAGCGTGTTAACTCGCTGCTCTGCTTTGGTTATAAGCGGTGTTAGTTGTTGTAACTGTACATTGGCGCTGTCGAATTGTTTTTGACTTTGTTCAAGCCGTGCTTGGATTTGCTGATATTGTTCTACCTGCTGAGCTAAATCGCTAAGCGGTAACGAGCCTGCTTGCAATGCGTGCCAAAAATCACTGTGTTCAAAATGTAAATTGAGCTCTTTTATAAGCGCTTCGTTTTGAGTTGCTAGTTCATCGCATTTGTTATTAAGCTGAGATTGCTGATTGCTCAGCTCAACATGCTGTGTGTTTAATTGTTGCTGTGTCGCTTGTTCTTTTTTAACTGTGCTTTGCAGCTGGTTAACAGTTTCTTGCAAATTACTGAGCTTTTTTTGCGCCGAAAAATACTGTGTTTTTTGTTCACTTAATTGCTTATAAGTTTCATCAAGCTGCTCAACTGTTAACTCATTAAGCTCGGTTTTAGCCGCTTGCATGGTATTTTTAATTTCCAGCATTTTGGCTTGTGCATCACTAATGGCTTGGCTGTACTGAGCATGCTCTGCCACCAAAACCGCGTGTTGTGTTTGGTGCTGATGAAGCTGTGTTTGAGCATCTTGGTGTTGCTGCTTTTCGTTATTATATGCATTTTCAAAGTCGGTTATTAGGTTTGTAAAAGGTTGGCTTTGATTGCTCGCGAACGGGTGCTCTGTAGCCCCACAAACGGCACACGACTCATTTGGAACCAGTTGTGCGCGTAAATGCTCAACATGCTCACTGGCACGAAGCCTCGCTTGATTAAGCGCTTGCTCTGCGTGTTTAAGTGCCTGCTCTTTGCTGGTTAAATGCGTAAGCAGCGTAGTTTTAGAATGTTCACTGTGGCTGAGCTTTTCTGCCACATCACGTTGCTGTTGCACCGTGTGTTTTAATTCTTGGTTAAACTGCTTATAGCGTGTGCGCTGATCTTTTAAATAATCAATGTTTTTAAGCTTAACGTCGCATTGTTCAATGTTAAATTGAGCGTGCTGCTGGTTTAGCTTATTTAGGCTTTGCTGCTGCGTTGTAAGCGTTTGCTCTGCTTGTTCGAGTTGTTTATTTTGCTCGCTAAGTTTTGCTGTGAGTATTGTTTGTTGCTCTGCGTGAGCCTGAGCTTGCTGCTGGGTTGTTTTTAGTTGTGTCTGAGTATTAAAAAACTGCTTAAAACTATGATGAAAATAGTTCCAATCAGTTGCCAATGGCTTTAATTGACTCTGCTCGTTCAACCAGTGCTGATGCCCTGTGATTTGAGTTGTGGCTTGCTCTGCACTTATTTTGTTTTGTTGTAGCTGCTGTTGTAAATCACTTAATTGTTGCTGCTCTTTGGCGCTTTGTTGAGTCAGACTTTTTATAGTTTGGTTATATATTGCTAATTGGCTGTCGAGCTCTCGCGCTTTTGCAATCAGAGGCTCTGCTGTTAGCTTTTGTTGTTTTGCTGTATCTAATTCGTTTTGCTGTTTTTTAACGTTACTTGCTTGCTCGGTGATCAGCGAGTTGTGATCAAGCTCGTTTAATTGTTTTATTTGTGTATTTAACTGGCTATTTTGTGCTGTTAAGCTTTCACAGCGCTGGCGGTTATCTTTAATTTCAAGCGCACTTTGCGCTTGTTTCGCTTGCTCCGTTTGCGCTTTAACAGCATTGAGTGCGGCATGTGCTTGTTGCTCGTTTTGCTGAGCATTTTTTAATGTCAGCTCCAAGCTATGTGCTTGCTTATACCAATTAACGCCTTGCTCTGTCGTTGCTAAAGTTGTTTTAGTGTGTTCAATTTGTTGTTTTAAATCAGCCAGCGTTTGTTGTTTTTCACTCAGCTCATCGTCAGACAATAACGTATAACTGGCTAAACTTGCCGTTAGTAATTCAAATTTATCTTTAATAGCTTTGTTGCGCTCAAATATACGCTGCCCTATTCGACTAAATTTATCGGTGCCAGTCAGGCACTCTAAAAGCTGCGCGCGCTCATCGCCAGTGGCTTTTAAAAAGGCGGCAAACTCATGTTGTGCTAGTAACACCGCACGCGAGAACTGCTCAAAGGTCAAACCTATTTTATTTTCTATGGCTTTTAAGGTGCCACTTTTGTCAGCAATTAAGGTTTCATCGGGTAGGCTATGTAAAGTATGTTCGGCCACTTTAAGTTTGCCGGTTACTTTTTTATGCGTACGTTGAATACTATAACGTGCTCTGTAAAGCTGTTGGTCTTGGCCACTAAAATCTACTTCGGCGTACCCTTCCCATTTGCCACGGCGCAATAAATTCCGGGCATCGTTAAGCTTAATGTTATCGCCATTAAAATCAATTAGGTTACCTTTATCGCCTTTCAAACGCGCAGTTTTAGTATAAAGTGCTAAGCAGATAGCATCGAGTACGGTGCTTTTTCCTGCGCCGGTGTCACCTGTAATGGCAAAGAGGCCTGCGTCTTTGAGTGGTGAGGCTAAAAAGTCGATTTCGGCATCGGCAATAGAGGCTAAATTATGAATACGAACAGCCGTTATTTTCATAGCAGTTGCTCCTGTTCAAGTTCTTCAATTACGTCGGTTAACAGTGCTTTTAATTCATTGGGCACGGTCGCTGCGGCCATATCTTTATCATTATTAAATGCTTGTTCGAGTAAGCTAATTGGGTTGAGCATTTCAACAAAGCTTAAATCTTCAAATACCGTTTCTGAGGAATTACTCATTTGCTGGTCACGAACTCGCTCTATGCCACAAAAATTAACCTGTTTTCCTTTAAGTGCTTGCTCGATTTGTTCTCGAAAGGTGGTATCGATATCACTTGATTTAAGTTTTACTCGCAAGTAAGGAGCAATGTCGTATTGCTCTGTATCGAGTGCTTTTATTTGCTCACACAGCTGCGCTAAAGGCACACATTCTCCTTCAGGAAGTACAATGACTTCAGCTAAGCGCGGAATGTAAAGGGGGTTTACAGTGGTGTTTAACGGTTGGTTTTTTTGCTCGCTAAATTCAACCACATTTACTTGATGGGTATACTTTCTTTCTGAAAACGACATTGGAATAGGCGTGCCGCTGTAACGTATTTGCTCATTTTTAGCTACTAGTTGTGCTTTATGTAAGTGGCCTAGTGCGACGTAATTGGCTTGCTTACCAAATACCGACGCTGAAATAGCTTCTTCACCGCCAATGACCAAATTACGTTCAGAGTCACCGGAAATATTACCGCCTTTTGCATGCAAATGACCCATAACAATTAAAGGCGTATTTTCAGCGTTAAGTGTTAGCGCATGTTCAAGAGCAAGTTCATAGGCTTTTGCAACGCCCTGTGCGTAACTGGGGCCATTTTCGGTTTGGCTAAGCGTGCTAATGTCACTGGTGCGTAAAAAAGGCATAGCGAGTACCACAGCGCGTTTATCATCGTTATTAATCGTTATTACAACGTCACTGGGTTTAGCAGGATCAAACCGCCCTACCACATGAGTATCAAACTGGGCTAATAAGGGTTGTGCAGCCAAAATACGATTAGCGGAGTCATGATTACCCGCAATAATAACAACGTGTAATTGTGGGCACTGGGCTTTGGCGTTTTTTATAAATTGATAGAGTTGGTTTTCGGCGCTAGCACTCGGTGTGGCAGTATGATAAATGTCACCTGCAACAAGCAATAAATCGATTTGTTGGTTAACGAGGGTGGTTAACAGCCAAGAGAAAAAAGCATGGTGTTCATGACGGCGATCATGTTCATAAAATTGCTGACCTAGGTGCCAGTCTGAAGTGTGAAGAACTTTCATTTTGCGCTCTTAAAAAACCATAAGAGCGCCAATATACCCAAGGCAATTAAAGATGCAAGTATCGCTTTAGGTTAAAGTATACCAAGCTATAAAAATAACGGGCAAAGCAGCGAGCGCGATTGTTAAAGGCCACTTTAATGCTTTGGCTTTTTTAGCTTGTAATACTTGCAGTGCATTAGTTTCATTACAAGCAGCGACTTTATCAATATACAGATAACCCGAGTTTATATACTGCTTACAATTTTGCACGTCTGCTGGTATTGCAATTAGTTTTTGCTGCTTTTTTAGGACATAAAAATCCATAAACTCACCACACTTGTTACGACTAGTTAGAACAAAAAATATTTGAGAGAAACGCTAAAAAAATGCTCTCAAATTAAAAAAGTGGGCGATTCTAATTACAAACCATAGTAAAGATCAACCTAAAACTGCGTTATTTAGCTTTTTTAATGAAAATAGCTGTGTTTTTTGCTTTTATCTCTACTTTTAATAGGGTCTGATGATCTTTGCGGATTAATATTTGTTCAAACTAGGTGCGGTTTAATCGCGGCGCGAGGTTTGTAACCTAGTGGGCTAAGTCAAAACCGAGTAACAAAGAGTAGATCGCCCCTAGGCAGAACCCTTCGGGCAGCGCCTGTTTGTTATTGATGCTGCGTTATCGCCTATTTATGGGGAACAACCACACCACATAGGCTCCGCCTTGCCTAAATACCAAACAATCTGCTGCAAATTTAATCTTGAAAGGTCAACAAACCCTAATAGCCAGTGTGTTTTGTAAACCCCCTTTACAGTTTTGTTTGGCGTATTAATTGCCTTTGTTTTTTTATTCAATTTCTGACGAAATGTCCGTTCTTTTTTGTTGTATAAAACGCTATTTATTGTATTTACAAAAAGGTGGGGAATATCACCCTATAAAAGCAGGGTTTTATCGCTATTTTATTGAAGCTAAGCTGTAAATTTGTCACAGTAGCGTTACTAAAATCGATCAGGATTAACAATGAAGAAAAATTTATTTACACTGAGCGCGTTTGTATTGCCTTTGGCAATGGCAAGCACTGTGCTTGCCTCATCTGTTGAGCAAACTAAAGGCAGTTATGTTGATAAGTTTCGTCAACTAGATGAAGCTTTACCTACGCCTAACGTTTACCGCAGTGCAGCAGGTGCCCCTGCTGAAAATTATTGGCAACAACGCGTTGATTACGATATTGATGTAAAGCTTGATGAGCAAAAGCGTCGCTTAACGGGGAGTCAAACAATTGAATATAAAAATAACTCTCCGCATACATTAAAGTATTTATGGCTTCAGCTTGATCAAAATATTTTTAAAAATGACTCAATTGCAGAAACCACGCAAACATTTAAAAGTACCCTACAGAACGAGCCAGATGCAAAGCCTGCTAAGTTAAGCTTAGGTGATTTACGTCGTCAGCAATTTATGGACGATAATGAACTGGGTTACACCATTAGCAATGTTAAAGATGAAGATGGTAAAGCGCTGCGCGTGACTGTGGTTGATACCTTAATGCGCATTGATTTAAATACCCCACTTAAACCCGGTAAGGATGTTGAGTTTAGTATGGACTTTGCGTTTAACCTCGTTGAAGAAGACGCGGTAGGCGCACGTGCAGGTTACGAGCATTTTGAAGAAGACGGTAACGATATTTTCTTGGTTGCACAGTGGTTTCCTCGCTTAGCGGCTTACACCGATTACGAAGCATGGACAAACAAACCGTTTTTAGGTAGTGGTGAGTTCACTTTAGAGTTTGGTGACTACGATGTTGAAATTACGGTTCCTGCGGATCATATTGTATCGGCAACTGGTAAGCTTGATAACCCAAGCTCGGTATTGACCAGCACTCAGCGCAAGCGTTTAAAAGAAGCTGAAACAGCAAAACGCCCTGTGTTTGTTGTTACCGAAGAAGAAGCGCTCGAAAACGAAAAAGCCGGTACAGACAAAACAAAAACATGGCATTTTAAAGCAGAAAATGTTCGTGACTTTGCTTGGGCATCATCACGTAAATTTATGTGGGATGCTAAAGGTTACCAGCAAGGTGGTGATGAACAACCACTCGTTATGGCGATGTCGTTCTTCCCTAAAGAAGGTGGCGACTTATGGAAGAAATACTCAACTGAAGCGGTTGTACACACGATGGAAGTGTATTCACAGTATTCATTTGATTACCCATACCCAACTGCGCAGTCAGTTAATGGCCCTGTAGGGGGTATGGAATACCCAATGATCACTTTTAATGGCCCACGTACAGATTTACAAGACGATGGTACACGCACTTACTCTCAAGCAGAAAAACGCTTTTTAATTGGTGTTGTTATCCATGAGGTAGGTCATATCTACTTCCCAATGATTGTAAATTCAGATGAGCGCCAATGGACTTGGATGGATGAAGGCTTAAATAGCTTTTTAGACGGTGTTGCTGGGCGTGAATGGGATCCAACGATTCCATGGGGCGTTGAACCACGTGACATTGTTGCTTACATGAAGTCAGAGACTCAAGTGCCTATCATGACGCAATCAGACAGCGTGCTACGTTTAGGCCCTAATGCCTATACTAAACCTGCTGCGGCATTAAATATTTTACGTGAAGTGATTTTAGGGCGTGAATTATTTGATTTTGCCTTTAAAGAGTACGCTCAGCGCTGGAAGTATAAACGCCCTACTCCCGCTGATTTTTTCCGTACTATGGAAGAAGCCTCAGGTGTTGATTTAGATTGGTTCTGGCGTGGTTGGTTCTACACCACAGACCATGTTGATATCTCGCTTGATAAAGTATATCAATTACGTTTAGACACCAAAAATCCAGATATCGACTTTAAACGTTTACGTGATATTGAAGCGAATAAGCCAAGTTCATTATTTGTTGAGCGTAATCGCGCTGAAGGTAAACAAACGTGGGTTGAACAAAATCCAGATGTGACAGATTTTTATGACGAAAACGATCGCTTTACCGTTACAAACAAAGAGCGTAATACGTACAAAAAGTTTTTAAAAGGCTTAAAGCCGTGGGAGCGTAAAACACTTGATCGCGCGCTTGAAGAAGACAAAAACTACTACGTGATGGAGTTTTCAAACCTCGGTGGCTTAGTGATGCCAATTCTTTTAGAGCTAACGTATGAAGATGGCACTAAAGAGGAACGTTATATTCCTGCAGAAATTTGGCGTCGTAATCACAAAAACGTACAAAAGCTGATTATTACCGACAAAAACAAACCGCTTACCTCAGTAACGGTTGATCCAGGCTGGGAAACAGCGGATGTTGATGTAGAAAATAACCACTACCCACGTCGTATTATTCCTTCGCGTATTGAAGTGTATAAACGTGAAAAGAGCAAGGCAAAAGTAAGCCGTGATATTATGCAAGATATCAAAACAGAGCTGAAAAAAGACGAGCCAAAAGACGAAAAAAATAACGACGAGGACCAATAATAATGCGCTTTTTGCTTATTATTGTTTGTTTTTTAATTGCTGCGCCAAGTATGGCGCATCAATTAAAATCATCCGTTACAACGGTGTTATTTAATCAGCGTACGCACAACATTGAATTGATGCATCGTTTTTATTTACATGACACAGAGCATGCTGTTGGTAACTTGTTTAAAGGCAAAGTGGATATTATGAGTAACAAGCGTGACCAAAAACGCTTTGCCAAGTATGTTGAATCTCATGTTGCCTTACAAACCTTGAGCGGTGAGCCCCTCACCCTTAATTATGTAGGTGCACAAGTGGATGGTAAGTTTTTTTGGGTGTACCAAGAAGCTGCTATTCCCGATGAGATTGAGGGCATTAGAATGAGTCATGGTGCACTGCGTGATTTGTGGCCTGCACAAGTGAATATGGTGAATGTTGAAGGGCGAGGACAGATAAAAACCTTAAACTTTAGCCAAGACGATACCTGGCTTGAAGCGAAATTTGAGCCGAAATAACCACTATTATTGCGCACCTTTAGAGGGTGCGCACTTTCCTTTATAGCTGATCGAGTTAATTAATTGCATCGTAAAGTCTTTACTATACCAGTTATACAAACCCAAACTATTACGTTATCAAATGAGCTATAATTAAATTTCAATGGACTGAGCTGTTTTTTATATGTTTATTGATATACTTTTTATTAAAGGTTTAGATAACCTAAGCCAAACCTAGCATACTGAGCTAATTATTTAGCGCAAGGAATGAAATGAAAACGCAAATTGAGGCAATCAAAGGTGTTATTTTTGATTTAGACGGAACTTTAGTATCTTCAGAATTAAACTTTTCATTGATAAAAGCCCAAGTAGGTTGCCCTGCAGAGCAAGACTTACTCGATTACATAGAACAACTGCCTTCCCCCTATATGCGTGAAGAAGCAATGAATATAGTGCATCAGCATGAGTTGTTAGATGCGCAATCGGCTAAGCTTCTACCTGGCGTTGTAGAGGCTGTTAAAGCGCTACAAGCTAAAAACATACCTATGGCCATTGTTACACGTAATTTTGATAAGGCGGCGACATTAAAGTTACAGAATAACCCGCTACCAATAGAAACAGTACTCACCCGAACAGACGCACCAGCAAAACCCGATCCGAGCGCTTTATTAACGGTTGCAACTCAATGGGAAATGCCGGTTGATAATGTGATTTATGTTGGTGATTATTTATACGACATACAAGCGGCGCACAATGCTAATATGCGTGCCTGTTTGTATGCACCTGATGTGACCCCCGGGTATGCCGAACAAGCCGATTTTGTTATTCATGCATTTGATGAGTTGGTGTCATTAATTGACAATTACGCTGAAAAAAGTTGAGTTATGTTAAATTGAGCTTTGTTTTATTTGTTTAATAACATAATGGGTATTATTTAAATTAATACCCAGCTGCTTTTGCACAGCATAGCATGTTGAACCACTAGCCCAATACGGTTTGAATTGGTAAAATATCGCAAACCAAATGTATTCAATAGAGGCACAAGATGGGCAGAGCATTTGAAGTCCGCAAAAGTTCGATGGCTAAAACAGCCAACGCAAAAACTAAAGTAAATTCGAAGTACGGTAAAGAAATTTACGTTGCAGCCAAAAGTGGTGAACCCGATCCCGATGTAAATCAAACATTGCGCCGCTTAATTGAAAAAGCAAAAAAAGACCAAGTTCCTGCGCACGTAATCGAAAAAGCAATTGAAAAAGCAGCCGGCGGGGCAGGGGAAGATTACTCTTCAGCCCGTTACGAGGGTTACGGCCCTGGTAATTGTATGGTGATTGTTGACTGTTTAACCGACAACCCAAACCGCACAATTAAAGATGTACGTTTACCGTTTACTAAAACAGATTCAAAAATAGGTACGCCTGGGTGTGTTGCACATATGTTTGATCACCTTGCTGTTTTAGGATTTGCGGGCGATGACGACGAAGTTGTGTTAGAAGCCCTCATGATGGCTGACGTTGATGTAACCGATGTAGAAGCCGAAGATGGCAAGGTATCGGTGTTTGCACCGCATACTGAGTATTTTAAAGCTAAAACGGCACTGGAAGAGGCATTTGAAGGCATTAACTTTGAAGTTGATGAAATTACCTTTGTGCCACAAGTACATGTTGAAATCACTGATGAAGAAGTTATTGCCAACTTTGATAAATTTATCAATATGCTTGAAGATTGCGATGACGTACAAAATGTTTATCACAACGCGACCATTAAAAATTAATTCGTAGTGATTTGAATAGTGATTATTCACTAGCGTTATTAAAAATTAGCTTAGGGTCTGTTGACCTTTGCGGATTATAATTTGTTCAAACTAGGGGCGGTTTAATCGCGGCGCGAGGTTTGTAACCTAGTGGGCTCGATAACTGCTCCTGCGTTATTCTACTGGCTTACATCCATGTAAGAATAAGTAAAAACCGAGCAAAGCTTCCGCGTCCTGCTCACGCTCCTTACCTACATCCATGTAGGCAACAAAGAGTAAATCGCCCCTAGGCAGAACCCGAAGGGCAGCGCCTGTTTGGCATTGATGCTGCGTTATCGCCTATTTATGGGGAATAACCACATTATACCCAAATTGCCTTAATATACAGAATTCAGCGTTTCACAGGGACTTAATATTAAGGCGTTCCCTTTGCAATAATGGTCCTCCCTTTTAAAAAGGAACAACGAAGGGAGTAAGTTCCTGTGAAACGCCCTACGGGTTGGTTTAAAAGCTATTTATGCTGCGTTATTGATTTTAACAAGGGAATAACCATTATTTTCAATCAATGCCTTGTCAAAATAGCTTTTAATTCCAACTGAAACTCGCAGATTAAGGTAATTTGGGTATAGATAGGCTCTGCCTTGCCTAAATACCAAACAGACTGCTGCAAATTTAACCTTGAAAGGTCAACAGACCCTAGTAAAGCTGATTTTTTTATTTTTAGGTTAAGTTTTAAGTTAGTGCTGTGCTTTATATTTCAAGCGGTAGCTGTGTAGTAGCGGCTCTGTGTAACCGCTCGGTTGGCTAACCCCTTCAAATACCAGTGCTAAAGCAGCTTGATACGCAATACTTTTAGCTAATGTCTGCTCATTAGTTGCCATTGGCGTGTAAAGGCTGTCATGCTCGTTTTGGCCATCAACAACCTTAGCCATTTTTGCCATCACTTTTTGTATTTGCTCTTTGCTACATACACCATGATGTAGCCAGTTGGCGATATGTTGGCTTGAAATACGTAAGGTGGCTCTGTCTTCCATTAAACCAATATGATTAATGTCAGGCACTTTAGAGCAGCCTATTCCTTGGTCAATCCAACGTACTACGTAGCCTAAAATACCTTGCGCGTTGTTTTCAAGCTCGCTTTGAATATCTTCTTTTGATAGCGTTTCAGGGTTGGGCATGAGCGGCGGTGTAAGTAAGCTCTCTAGGCTTGCTATTTGACGCGTGGCAATGCTTTGCTGCAGGCTAAATACATCAACATCATGATAATGCATTGCGTGTAATGTGGCGGCAGTAGGGGAGGGCACCCAAGCGGTATTTGCGCCAGATTGAGGGTGCGCTATTTTTTGCTCCATCATCATCGCCATTTTATCTGGCATTGCCCACATACCTTTACCAATTTGCGCTTTATGGCTTAAGCCACAGGCTAGGCCAATATCAACGTTGCGATCTTCGTAAGCGCTGATCCAAGGCTGTGCTTTAATAGCCGCTTTCGGCAGCACAACACCCGCTTGCATTGAGGTATGAATTTCATCGCCAGTGCGGTCTAAAAAGCCAGTGTTAATAAACACAACACGCTCTTTTGCTGCATGAATACATGCTTTTAAGTTGGCTGATGTTCGACGTTCTTCATCCATAATACCCATTTTAAGGGTGTTTTTAGGCAAGCTCAGCGCCTCTTCAACCATACCAAACAAGGTATTAGCAAAGGCGACTTCATCAGGGCCATGCATTTTCGGTTTTACAATATTAATACTTTGCGCGGTTGAATTTTTAATCGTGTTTTTAGTGTTTAAATCGTGCAAAGCAGCTGTTGCGGTGAACATGGCATCCATAATGCCTTCAAACACATCATTGCCGCTTACATCGGTAATGGCTGGATTTGTCATTAAATGTCCCACATTACGCACAAACATCATACTGCGCCCTTTGAGGGTCAGTTTTTGGCCATCAAGACCTGTATATTGTCGGTCAGCTTGTAACGTGCGGTCGATCATTTTGTCGCCTTTTCTAAACGTTTCAACCAAGTTGCCTTGCATTAAACCAAGCCAGTTTTTGTAAACTTGTACTTTATCTTCTGCATCCACTGCGGCAACCGAGTCTTCACAGTCCATAATGGTTGTTAGTGCGGCTTCTAGCACCACATCTTTTAACCCTGCTTTATCAGCTTGACCAATAGGGTGGTGATGGTCTATTTGCAGCTCAATATGCAATCCATTGTTTTTAAGTAAAATAACACTCGGGTTTTGTGCTTCACCTTGATAGCCAATCAGTTGCTCAGGGTTTTTAAGTGTGGTGTGCGAACTGTCGCGCAGGGTAATAGCAAGGGCGCCGTCAACAATAGAATAGTTAGTACTTTCAATATGCGAGCCATTTTCAAGCGGTAATGCTTTGTCTAAAAACTGCCTTGCGTAAGCCATTACTTTAAAGCCACGAACAGGGTTGTATTGGCTGCCTTTTTCGGCGCCGTCGTCTTCGCTTAATACATCGGTTCCATATAAAGCATCGTACAACGACCCCCAACGTGCATTAGCTGCATTAAGTGCAAAGCGTGCATTACTAACCGGCACCACTAGCTGTGGCCCTGCAGTCAACGCTATTTCTGGCTCTACATTTTGAGTTTCAATACTAAAGTTTTCAGGCTCATCAACTAGGTAGCCAATATCTTTTAAAAACGCTTGATACTGAGCTTGGTCAGCATTTTTATTTGCAAGGTGGTAGTCATCAATTTGCTTTTGTAGCTGTTCACGCTTAGCCAGTAGTGATTTGTTCAATGGTGTAAGTGTTTGCACTATGTTGGCAAAGCTTTTCCAAAACTGGTGTTCATCAAGATGAGTACCAGGTAATAATTGTTTTTTAACAAATTCAGCAAGTTGCTTATCAACGCTGAGTCCTGAATGGGTGAGAGTGTGGCTCATAATTAATATCCTTAAACGGTCCGACAGTGTGCAATTTTTTATATGCGTACACCTACCATATCGCAAAAAAGTGGCTTTGAATGCTTTTTAGTCATTCACAATATGTATAGCCACAATAAAAACTATAAATTTACTAAATCTAAAAAATAAGCCTAATGTTTAATTAAGCGCTACAGAGCTAACGCGATGTAGTCACTCTCTCAACAATAAATATTAATACCCGTTCGAAGGACTTTATTATGACAACATATCAAGGCGAAACAGATACACTAGCAACATTATGCCAATCACAGGGCAGTGCATGGAAAACAATTAATCCTGAATACGCAACACGTATGCGTTTACAAAATCGTTTTCGCTCTGGTGTTGATATTGCACAATTTACAGCAGACATCATGCGTGAAGACATGGCTGCATACGATAAAGACACAAGCCAGTACACACAGTCTTTAGGTTGTTGGCATGGTTTTACTGCCCAACAAATGATGATGGCAATTAAGCGCCATCAAAAAACAACTAAGCGCAGTTACGTATATCTAAGCGGTTGGATGGTTGCAGCGCTTCGCTCTGAGTTTGGTCCTCTTCCAGATCAAAGTATGCATGAGAAAACATCAGTACCGGCACTTATCGAAGAAATCTATACCTTCTTAAAGCAAGCGGATGCACGTGAACTTGACCACTTATTTAATGAATTAGACGACGCAAAAGCAAACGGCGGCGACGTTCAAGCAGTACTTAACAAAATTGATAACTTTGAAACGCACGTTGTACCAATTATTGCTGACATTGATGCCGGTTTTGGTAACGAAGAAGCAACTTACCTGCTAGCTAAAAAGATGATTGAAGCGGGTGCATGTGCTATCCAAATCGAAAACCAAGTATCAGATGCTAAGCAATGTGGTCACCAAGCAGGTAAAGTGACGGTTCCACATGAAGACTTTTTAGCAAAAATTAACGCAGTGCGTTATGCGTTCCTAGAGCTAGGTATTGATAACGGTATTATCGTTGCGCGTACCGATTCACTAGGTGCAAGCCTTACGCAAAAAGTACCGGTTTCAAAAAAACCAGGTGACTTAGCAAGCCAATACAATGCATTTTTAGAAACAACCCCAGTAAACAGTGTTGATGACTTGAATGAAGGCGAAACAGCAATGAAGCTTAATGGTCAGCTTTGTAAGCCAACACGCCTAGACAATGGTTTATACCAGTTCCGCGAAGGCACTGAAAAAGACCGTGTAGTACTAGATTGTGTAACGAGCCTACAGTCAGGTGCTGATTTACTGTGGATTGAAACAGAAAAACCACATGTAAAACAAATTGCTGAACTCGTTAATCGCGTAAAAGAGCAAGTACCAGATGCTAAATTAGTATACAACAACTCACCATCGTTCAACTGGACGCTGAAGTTCCGTGAGCAAGTATACCAAGAATGGCTGGAAGAAGGTCGTGACCTGAGCGCTTACCCAAGTCTTGATGATAACAAAGCGCTTATGGCTCCAGAAATGGATGCAACAGAGCTTGCAGCAGCCGCTGACTTATTAGTACAAAACTTCCAACGCGATGGTGCACGTGAAGCGGGTATTTTCCACC
Source organism: Pseudoalteromonas sp. APC 3495 (assembly GCF_030407645.1). Lineage (NCBI taxonomy): Bacteria > Pseudomonadati > Pseudomonadota > Gammaproteobacteria > Alteromonadales > Pseudoalteromonadaceae > Pseudoalteromonas > Pseudoalteromonas sp. APC 3495. The sequence goes on from NZ_JASDDA010000033.1 coordinate 22,755, forward strand.
ACCTAATCACGTTACCAACGTACCACACAGCAGCATTAAGCACAGATATTCTATCTGAAGGTTACTTTGGTGACTTAGGTATGCTGGCTTATGTACGTGATGTACAGCGTCAAGAAATCCGTCGTGAGCAAGCGTCTGTTAAACACCAAGACCTTGCAGGCTCAAACATTGGCGATACACACAAAGAGTACTTCTCAGGTGAGAATGCACTTAAAGCCGGTGGTGAAGCTAACACTATGAACCAATTTTAATTCAACTAGATAGTGTTACTTAAGGGCCGCAAGGCCCTTTTTTTATGCTTGCATAAAGGCAAAATTTAATAGATCAGTATTTTACTAGCTAGTTATTCAGGGATGCAATGCAGGTTAAAAGTGTAAATAAAATTTAAAGGATGTTTATGCTCGGCTGTAGGGCTTGATAGTCTGGTTACGCTTTGACACGTATAAGCACGATAAATTAACTGTTTTTTGCCGCATATAGATCAGAGTTTAACTAACTGACTTAAAGCAGATCACGATTTAACTAGCTGCTCTTAATACAGATCAGATTTTAACTAACCATGCTAATAACGGCCATTTTTTATTATTAAAGGGGGGGATTTGTCTTTCTAACCCACAATTTGGCCACTTAAACGATTAATTTAAAGGTTTTAGGCAGGTATCGAGAGAGTAATAAACCGATTTTTTACTAACTGCTGCAGCTTATAAAACCTTTTTTTACTAACTGAGGGCTTATAAACAGTGACTCAAACCGATTTTTTACTAACTCACAGCACTATTTCTTCTATAAACCGATTTTTTACCAACTCAGTTTGAAGCTAAGTCCGATATTTAGTTTGAGTATGTAAGGGGTTACTCACATTATTGCTGTAAAGGGGGTTTACACTTGTGAGCTTCGAGCAACGAGCTTATATAGCTCGTCACTCATAACTCTGCGTTTTATTTCGAATGCTTATCAAACCACCATTGAATATAAGCCACTTTGGTCATTAAGTTAGATGGACGGGCAGTAATACCATGTGAAGCGTTTGGAATACGCACCATCGCGGTATCAACCCCCTGCAATTTTAAGGCTTGATAAAACTGCTCTGTTTCTGAAATAGGCGTACGGTAGTCTGCCTCACCCGTGAGTAACATGGTCGGGGTTTTAACATTACCTACATAACTGATGGGTGAGCGTTTCATGTAATGCTCAATATGATCCCATGGTTTACCTGGGAACCAATAGTCAGCAAAGAATGGATAAAAATCGGCAGTGAGTACAAAGCTGATCCAATTTATCACCGGTTTGGCAACCACGGCTGCAGCAAAACGATCTGTATGACCTACAATCCACGCTGTTAATACACCGCCGCCAGAGCCACCGGTTACAAATAGTTTAGATTCATCAATAAACCCTTTGGCAACGAGTGCATCAACACCCGTCATTAAATCATCGTAGTCATTGCTTGGGTAATTATGATGAATGGTTTGCGCAAACTCTTTACCGTATGAATCACTACCACGTGGGTTCATGTATAAAACCACGTTCCCTTTAGCGGCAAATAGTTGTATTTCGGCACTAAAGTGCGGGCCATAATTAGCGACAGGGCCACCGTGGATTTCAAGCACTAGTGGGTATTTTTTTGATTTATCAAAACCCGGTGGGTAAGCAACCCAGCCTTGTATTGGCAGCTCATCGTGGCTTGATTTAAGCCATAATTCTTCAACCTTAGCGAGTTGCTTGGTTGCAAGTGCATCAGAATTTAAATCGGTTAAGCGCTGCGCTTTACCGCGCTTTATTGTGGCTACATCAGCAGGGCGCTGGGTATCGGCCAATGTAAATGCAACATGACCATTTTCACTAATATCGAAATCGCCACCGGAATAAGGGCGACCAAACGCAACACTGCCTATTTTTTCGGTAATCACTTTGCGTTTGCCACTTCGAGGTTGATAAGCCAGCGCAGTTTGCCCTTCATCGGCATAGGTAAAATAAAGCCCTTTTGAGTTCGCACTCCACTTAATTTGGCCAGCACTTCTATCAAAATCGGTGGTTAGGCTTTGAGTATTCCCTGTTTTTAAATCGCGAATATAGAGTTGGGTGTTTTCGTAATTAGTACGCTTGTCGTCATACCCTGTATAGGCAAGGTATTTGCCATCAGGTGACACTTTAGGTTGTTGATCAGGCCCATTACGCTCAGTTAGAGGGAAAATGGCTAGCGAGTCTAAATCGAGTTGATATACCTCAGTGTTAGTGGGCTTCAATTCATTATTTTCATTGCGATTAGCAGAAAAATACAATGTTTTACCGTCTTTACTAAAGCTGACTTCCCCACCATTATTAAAATTATCGTTGGTGAGTTGTTGAGCATTACCGCCATTGGCATCAAGTGTAAATAATTGACTAAACCCTTTTTCAGTATAACCCCCTCCATCGGCACGATAATAAACATCGTCAATATATTTAGCAGGCTCTGCCCACGTGGCACCTTTTGGTTTTCCAGGTAAGCTGACAGGCGCAGACGCCGCCATTGGAACAAACATACTAAACACCAGCTGGTTTGAATCAGGAGTCCAAGTTAGTGAGCTTGGATTGCTAGTTAAATTACTAACCTTAGCGATAGCCCCTGTTTTTAACCATTTAATATATATTTGGTTGCTACCATCTCGGTTTGATATGAAAGCAAGTCGCTGTCCGTCAGGAGAGACTACTGGCGAGTAATCCATATATACACCAGAAGTTAATGGTTGTAGTTGCCCAGTGCTGTAATCAACAGACCAAATATTGCCTACTTTACGGTCGGTTTTAATATCCATGCGGTTGCGGACAAAATACACGGTTTTACCGTCTTCTGTTATGTCTATTTGGTTGGCATATTCAAGATTAAAGATATCTTGAAGTTGTAATGTATCGGTATTGGCAACAGCTAATTGACTGCTGCCCAGTATAAGACTCATAGCTAAAAGCGTTTTCATTATTTATCCCTGTTTTAAATCACTGCTCTATTTATAGGGTAGGAGAGGGATAATTAACAGTCAGATGCGACGAAGCCAGTATTTAAAACTACCAATGAATGAAGGTGATAAAAGAAAGTAAAAGCTGTAAAGGGGGTTTACAGCTTAGAGGAAGTTATACGCTTGCGCTGCAAAGTGCCTTAATGTCTTCAATAAGCGCAACACCTTGGGCGTTATCACCGTGCACACAAATACTATCGGCGTTAAGTTTTAACGATTTTCCTGACTGGGTAGTCACACTGTTACTGGCCAAAAGCTGTTTAACTTGTGCCAATAATGCTGCTTTATCATGCACACTGCCTGCTATATTTCGTGCTACGAGGTGCCCTTGATCTGTATATAGCCTGTCTGCGAACGCTTCTAAAACAAGCGTTAGTCCAAGATGACGTGCCATTGTATGGTGGTGTTTAGCATCAGCCGTGGCCAGTATCATTAATTTTAGATCAGCAGGGTAACTGGCAACCGCGCCCATCACAGCAATAAGTAGTGGCTGGTGTTTCATCATGTCGTTGTAAAGTGCCCCGTGGGGTTTAACATAGCTAAGGGTTAATCCTTGTGCCTTTGCCATGCCATCAAGGGCAGCTATTTGGTAGTGTAAACACTGAGTGAGCTCGGCCACACTTAGGTTCATTGAGCGTCTGCCAAATCCTTGTTTATCGGGGTAGCTTGGGTGAGCGCCAATCATAACATTATGCTGTTTAGCGAGCTTAAGAGTATTGGCCATAACACTAGGATCGCCCGCATGAAAACCACAGGCAATGTTTGCCATATCAATATGCGGCATTACTTGATCATCAAGCCCCATTTTCCACGCGCCAAAGCTTTCACCTAAATCACAATTGAGTTTCATATTAGTGGCTCTTTGATTGTTTAATAGTTACCGGTAAGCTGCCTTTAGCAGGGGCTTGACCGAGTAATACTTTAGCAAGTGCTGTAAACGCAGGCCCAGATACTTGCTCGTTTTTGTCTGCGTCAATATTATAAGCATATGAAGCTAATACTGCATCGGCAGAGTCGCCAAACTGCGCAATATCATAAGGGGCTCGCAAACTAATAAACACGGTGGGTATTTGGTGCTTGTTAGCCATTTTAAGTAATGATTCAAGTGCTTTAGGTTGCTCTGCGTTATTGAGGGCAAAGTCTGGGTTATCGGCTAAATCATCCATCCCGCCAATTTCCACCGCGCTTTGATTAGGCGTGGCATTTCCGGCAATAATAATATCAGCTTGGTTTATATTACGCTGAGCATCGATTGGGTCAAAACCTTGTAAACTGCTACAGCTATAAACTAATGCGTGTGAGCTGAGCGCCATTATGGCTTGTTGTATGGCCATACATTTACGCGTATCGGGCATAATAATATGAATGTGTTGGCCTGCAGTAAGCTTAAGTGGCAAGGTGTTGTTGTTATTTTTTATTTGGGTGATCGCCGCTAATGCCAGTGACGCTTCTAATTCGCGATGTGCTTTATTACCAATAATGTGTTTGGCATTGGCTAATGCTTTAATGGGATCAGGAAAAGCGTTTAATTTAAATTTACTTTTAAGTGAGATAATACGCTGTGCTGAATGCGCAATTTCCTGTGCGTTTAGTTGCTCTGATTTAACCGCACTGACTAATGACTCAATGAGAGCATCGAGCTTTTTAATGTCATCTGGCGTTCTAATCTCTATTGGCATAAGCGCAATATCAACCCCAGCGGCAAAGGTGTTTATAATTGCTTGAGTTGGACTAAAAAAGTGACTAATACCTGCCATATCAAGTGCATCGGTTACCACCACACCTTGATAGTTAAGTTCTTTACGTAGAATATCGGTCATGATTTTACGCGACATTGTCGCGGGCTTGATCATTTGTTTGCCATCAACATTAGTCAAGGTACTGCTATCGAGCTCTGGATACTGAATATGCGCGGTCATTATCATGCCCGGACTATGCTGCTCAATAATGTGTTTAAAGGGCGCTAAATCTTGTGCGTAAATCACCTCTTTTGAATGCATCACTTTAGGCAAGCCGGTATGACTATCTACATTGGTGTCGCCATGCCCAGGAAAATGCTTTAGTGCGCTAATAATGCCATTTTTTTCAAATTCACTAACTTGTGCGGCACCTAATACTGCTACATCATTTGGGTTTTCACTAAAAGAGCGGACATTAATGACAGGATTGTCTGGGTTCATGTTTACATCAACGGTTGGCGCGTAATTTACATTAATCCCCAATGCTGAAAGCTCTGTGGCAAGAACATTCGCGGTTTGAGTTGCGAAATAAGTGCCATGCTCAGGGTAGGTGGCGCCAATTGACATATTACCAGTAAATGAAGTGGCCACATCACGTGGCAGTCGAGCTACTCGTCCACCTTCTTGGTCAATTGAAATAAAAAGCGGTAAGCCTGATTTAGAGTGAGACGCAGCTTGTTGCAGTTGCTGATTAAGGCTAATTATTTGTTCAATACTTTGGGTGTTTTCAGAAAATAAAATAACCCCGCCAATATCATAACGGCTAATCGCTTTGGCTAGTGTATCTGGTAACTCGGTTAATGCTGTTCTGCAGCGCTTACTGCTGCCTTGGTGACAAAAGTAGCGTAAATCGAGCATAAATTTTTGCCCAAGTTGCTGTTCAAGCGACAGCGCAGAATCGGCAAAAGAAGATTTTATTGGCATGAAACATCCGATTAAAAAAAGAGAAGACGACAACAGGTACTTATTTAGCAACACACACCTCAAGGCTAAATAAAAATAAAGTGCATGCAGCTTAACTATTATTGAGCTTAACTGCAAAACCCGACATATATAATAAATGTCATTTTATTATTCCAAAAATAACAAAAATTAGGCTACTTAGTTTAATTTCTGTATTATATTTAGGATATATGTAGTACATAGCAGTCGTTTTTATTTGCTTAGGATGATAATAAGTTGCGTTTTCGATCACCATTTACTTTTAAACTTAGGCAATTAATTCTGTTGTTAGCTATCACTGCTACAGCCGCTATTTTGTTCAGTGGTTTATACATTAGTTACCAAGTACAAAAAGAACGGGTAATAGAAGATACTCTCAAAAGTAACCATGTATTTGCTAGTAAGCTTGCCTCGGCGACCGATTACTTTTTAGCAGCTGCGATGCAGCAACTTGAGTTTTCAGCCAAAATTATTGCTAAAGACATTACCAATACTGAGTTACTCCAAGCTGAAACCAACCGCCTTTTAAACCAAACACATAGCTTTAATTCGGTAGCAATTAACATGCAAGGTGTCGTTAAAGCGGCCTCACCTGTTTCATTAAATATTATTAATAAAACCGTTAATTCACCTCATTCTAAACAAGCCTTTAAACTACAGCGTCCATTGGTTAGTCGTCCTTATGTATCGCTTGCGAATAACTTAATTGTTGTACTTTCTTATCCTTTATTTGACGAGATTGGTAACTACTATGGCTATATTGGCGGTAGCTTTTATTTAGAACAACAGAGCATTTTAAACGCCTTATTAAAACAGCATAGTTACGATGGCGGGGCATACTTTTATGTGGTGGCTGATAATAAAACCTTACTTTATCATCCTGAAACTGAGCGGATTGGCGAACAAGTCATTAATAACCCAGTAATAGAGCGTGTTTTGCAAAGCGAAGATGGATACACCCGGGTTTTGAATAGCCAAGGCGTGTCTATGCTTGCTGGATATTCGCCCGTTAAACTTGCTAATTGGGGCGTAGTTGCCCAGCGTAGTGAGGTGGCAACACTTGCCACGTTAGATACTTTTCAAGGGCTGGTGCTTAAGCGAATGCTACCAATTGTATTAATTACTTTTGTATTGATTGGTGTGTTAGCGCATTTTATTGCTAAGCCCCTTAGGTTACTAGCTGACAGTGCAAATTTATCGACTGATCAACAAAACGTGGCGAATCTTAAAAGTATTAAATCTTGGTATTTTGAAAGTCAGCAACTTAAAGCAGCCATGTTAGAAGGAGTTAATATACTGCAGTCGAAAATGGGGCAATTACGCCAAGATGCACTCACCGATCCGCTAACTGGTGCGCATAATCGGCGAGGTTTGTATTTATTGTTAGATAAATTAATTCAAGAACAGATCCCCTTTGCGGTTCTAGAAATAGATATCGACTTTTTTAAACGGGTTAATGACACTTTTGGCCATGATGTGGGCGATGAGGTACTAAAAACTTTAACGTGTGTGATCAAGCAGGTATCTCGCAAAGATGATATTGTCGCGCGAACTGGTGGGGAGGAATTCTTACTTATATTACCGAACGAAAATAGCGATAGTGCGTTTGTTATTGCTGAGCGGTTACGTAATGAAGTGGCGAATACACCGATGGCCAAAATTGGTTGTATAAATGTCTCCATCGGCATTGCTACATGGCCGCAGCACAGTGATGATATTGATCAAGTATACAAATGTGCTGACAAAGCGCTCTATCATGCAAAAGAAACGGGCCGAAATAAAACCGTTATTGCCAGTCTAAATTAAATTTTTAAAAAATTAATTTACCTTAAGTTTTATTTAAGTTTCGCCTATTAAATTCTACCTATAGATTTAATACAGGCGATGCTTTTATGCAATTAGCTCAACAACAACAGTCAGCATCAACACTTTTTCAGTCGTTCACACAGTTTGTGAGCGCCAGAGAATGTGATGAACACCGTCAGCGCCTTGAAGATACAGTAAAACAAGGCTTTTTAGCTGCGTACAATGCCAGCCTAACTTCATTTATGCCATTACTCTGTCAGTATAAAACTCAGCAAGGGCATTGCACTTTAGGGCTTAGAAACGCCACTTCTCCTTTATTTATTGAACAATATTTAGCAGCGCCCATTGAGCAGTTTTTACCAATGGGCACACAGCGCAGTAAAGTGTTTGAGTTAGGTAATCTCTATTCAACACACAGAAAAGCCACGTTATCGCATTTTATTATTGTTAATGAAGCTTTAAGAGCTATTGGTGCTACTAATTTGGTTTTTTGTGCCACCAAACATGTACGCGCTTTATTGCGTTTATTAGGGGTAACGTGTAATGAAATTGCATTGGCTAACAGCAGTGTTGTTGAGCAACCAAAAAGATGGGGAAGTTACTACGCGAACCAGCCTACAGTATGCATTGTTAATTTAGAGCAAGCACATCTACAAGTACTTAATACGCCAATGCTACTTGATATTAAACAACAAAATACACATGGCATTACGGCATTAATCAATGCGCTGGAGGCGGTATGAGTATGTTAAATAGCTTAAGTGATTTAGCTACTCAGCCGGCGGTAGTTGCGCATTTTGCGAATCAAACACAACAGTTCACAGGTGCTGAGCTGCTTCACGAAATTAATAAAGTAGCGGAAATTTTTGCAAATTCAGATGCTGATGCAATTGCATTTCAACTTGATAACACACCTGCATGGTTGGTACTTGATGCTGCGACCAGCGTTGCTAATAAAGTGGCTATACCGATTGCCCATTTTTTTAGTCAACAACAAACGCAATATGTGTTGGCACAGTGTGGTGCACAGCTGTTTATAAGTGATATGCCAAGGCTTTCTTTGGGTGTGCATACATTGTCTATTACTTTGTTTGATCATTACACCTTATATATTTATCAGCTCAACGTTAAAGAACCGATTCGTTACTTTGAGGGCACGCAAAAAATCACTTTCACGTCAGGCTCTACAGGCGAGCCTAAAGGGGTGTGTTTATCAACTCAAAGCCAAATGCAAGTTGCACAATCGTTATGTGAGCAAATAGGTATAAGTAAACCAACTCACTTATGTTTACTGCCATTACCTGTCTTACTGGAAAATATTGCAGGTATTTATGCACCATTATTAAGTGGCGGTTGTGTACATTTAATGCCGTTAAACGAATTGGGTTTTGTTGGTTCAGGGTTAAAAAATCCTGAAAAACTAATTAGTGCAATTGACAGTGTAAAACCTAACACCCTTATTTTAGTGCCTGAGTTATTAACGTGTTTAATTGCGTTTGCAAAACAAGGTTGGCAGCCGCCAAAGTCATTACAGTTTATTGCAGTTGGCGGAGCGCTCGTGAGTGATGCTTTAATTGCCACCGCCAGAGAGCTTAATTTACCTGTTTATCAGGGGTATGGATTATCAGAGGCGGCATCTGTCGTAAGTTTAAATACGCCCAAAAATGATGATTTAAAGAGTGCCGGCACTGTACTGCCGCACATACAAACCAAAATCGAAAAAGGCCAGTTGTACATAAAGGGTGAGCTATTTTTAGGGTATTTAAATCAAGCGCCGCATAACCCAAATAACTGGTATGCAACAGGCGATTTAGTGACCAAGCATGGCAATAAGCTCTATATAAAAGGGCGACTTAAAAATCTGATTATTACCAGCATGGGCCGTAATGTCAGTGCTGAATGGCCTGAGTCATTAATATTGAGCCAAAGCGCGATTATACAAGCCGTTGTTTTTGGTGAGGGCAGACCTTTTTTAACCGCGATTATTTATGCAATCCCTGAGTTGAGTGATCAAAAACTCAGTGAGCATATGAAATTTATAAATCAACAGTTACCCGATTATGCACAAGTTAAAAAGTGGCATCGGTTAGCTCAGCCTTTAAGTGTTCAGCAAGGGTTACTGACGACCAATAATCGTCCTAAGCGCCAGGCTATTAGCCAGCAATTTAACCTTATTTTTGAACAATTTTACCGACTTGGAGAAGTGATCCATGACTGATTTTTTTAATACATTAAAAGCACAAACTCAAAACGAGCGTGAGTACTTATTAGCTGCGCCAATTATACAGCGCGTTTTTAAAGGCCAAGCATCACTTGAAGAGTATGCGTCATTTTTAGCGCAAGCCTACCATCATGTAAAACACACTGTGCCATTAATGATGTCGTTAGGTGCCCGTTTAACCGACGAACAAGAATGGTTACGTGAAGCCGTAGCCGAATACATTGAAGAGGAAATTGGCCATCAAGAATGGGTGCTTAACGATATTGCCGCGTGTGGTTTTGATAAAGAAAGCGTGCGCCATAGTAAGCCACAATTTGCTACCGAAATGATGGTCTCGTATGCCTATGACAGTATCGCTCGTAAAAATCCATTAAGCTTTTTTGGCATGGTTCATGTACTCGAAGGGACTTCAATTGCCCTGGCTGATGGCGCAGCTTCAAATATTGCTGATGCAGTTGGTTTACCTAAAAAAGCATTTAGCTATTTAACCTCTCATGGTGCGCTTGATATAGAGCACGTAAAGTTTTTTGAAAACTTGATGAACAAAATTACTAATGAGGCCGATCAGCAAGCCATTTTACATGGCGCAAAATGTTTTTATCGTTTGTACGGTGATATTTTTCGCGCTTTAGATGACGAGCCGTTCTTTAAAGCATCAGCACAAGAGCAACACGCATGAATACCGGCTTATGTGTGTTAACAGGAGCCACAGGGGGAATTGGCCAAGCGATTGCCAAAACACTGCACGTACAAGGTTGGCAATTACTATTAGTAGGGCGTAATGGCGATGCGCTAAATGCGCTAAGTAGCCAGTGCCCAGGTAGTATGACTTTTGTGGGAGATTTAACCGTTGCAGAAAACATGCTGGCATTGGCAATTAAAGCCAAAAAATTGGGCGGTGCTAAATTACTCATAAACAATGCAGGCATTAATGTTATGCAAAGCTTAAGTAGTTGTAGTAGTGAACAAATTGATAATCTACTAAGCACTAATTTAGCCGTCCCGATGAAACTATGCCAACTGTTTTTAGAGCAGCTGCAAGCAAATACAGGCACCATAGTTAATGTTGGGTCGTCTTTTGGCAGCATAGGTTACCCATATCAAACACTTTATTGTGCCAGTAAATTTGGTTTGCGTGGTTTTAGCGAAGCGTTATCACGAGAGCTTTCAGACACTGGCGTTAGAGTTACTTATTTGGCACCTAGAGCAACTGATACCGACATTAATGATGCTCAAACGCGGGCAATGAACAAAGCGCTTGGTAATCAAATGGACTCTCCGCAGTTGGTGGCTGATGAGTTAGTTGCGTTATTAAACTCAAATAAAACCAGACGATTTATTGGTTTTCCTGAGAAACTTTTTGCACGTATCAATGGCGTTTTTCCACGTATTGTAGATAACGCAATTGCTAAACAACTCCCTAAAATAAAAAGCTTTTTAGGTTAGTTGTTCACTAGGGTCTGTTGACCTTTGCGGATTGAAATTTGTTCAAACTAGGGGCGATTTAATCGCGGCGCGAGGTTTGTAACCTAGTGGGCTAAGTAAAAACCGAGCAACAAAGAGTAAATCGCCCCTAGGCAGAACCCTTCGGGCAGCGCCTGTTTGGCATTGATGCTGCGTTATCGCCAATTTATGGGGAATAACCACACCACATAGGCGCTGCCTTGCCTAAATACCAAACAGGCTGCTGCAAATTCAACCTTGAAAGGTCAGCAGACCCTAAATAATAGAGGATTTATTATGAAAAAATTTACTTTAGCAGCTTATTTAAGCATTGTTAGTGTGTTTTCATCGCCGGTATTTGCAGACGAACAAAGCGACTTACTCGCTATTCAACAGCAATGGGCGGTCGCTAATTATGAGCTTAAAGATGACGCACAAATCAAAGCCTTTACTCAACTGAGTGAGCAAAGTGCTCAATTTATCGAAAACTATCCTAATTCAGCAAATAGCTATACGTGGAACGGCATTGTGCTGGCAAGTTTTGCGGGTGCAAAAGGCGGCTTAGGGGCGTTGGGTTATGCCAAAGATGCAAAGGCATCATTAGAGCAAGCCCTTAAAATAGACGACAGTGCTTTAGGTGGCTCAGCGTATGCCAGCCTGGCAACTTTATACAGTAAAGTACCAGGGTGGCCAATTGGCTTTGGTGATGATGACACCGCCGATAAGTTTTTTAAGCAAGCACTCGCTTTTAATCAAAAAGGCATTGATACTAATTACTTGTATGGTGAGTTTTTATACGACGAACGTGAATATAAGCAAGCCAAAGCCCATTTGTTAGTTGCACAAGCGGCCGGTATTCGTGATACTCGCGCTAAAGCGGACAAATATCGTCAGCAAGCAATTAGCCAATTATTAGCTAAAGTTGATAAAAAACTAAAGAGATAACAAAACAAACAATGCATTTATTATTAGTTGAAGATGATCATCTTGTGGCGCAAGGGCTTTGCCGCTCATTGCGCCAAGAAGGCTACAGTGTAGAACACAGCGCAACGGTTAAGCATGCGTTGCAATGTTTAGGCAGTGGCGAAATAGAGTTGGTTATACTTGACCTAGGCTTACCTGATGGTGATGGTTCGCAAATTTTAAAGCACATAAAAGCACAAAAAAAAGTCATTCCGGTGGTGATACTAACCGCTCGCAGTAGCATAGATGATAAAGTGCAAGGGCTTGATATGGGGGCTGATGATTATTTAGCTAAGCCATTTGAACCAGCCGAATTATTTGCTCGTTTGCGCGTAGCGAGCCGACGTGTAAATCAAGCTCAGTCGAGCTTATTACAATGTGGTGATGTTACTATGGATACGTCAGCGCACAGTGTCACACTTAACGATGAGCTACTTTCTCTACCGCGAAAAGAGTACATGCTGCTAAAAGCGTTACTGGAAAACCAAGGTCGCGTGCAATCTAAGCAGCAGTTAGAAAATAAACTCTATCAATGGGGTGAAGAGGTTGGCTCTAACACCATTGAGGTGCATATTCATCACCTACGAAAAAAATTCCACAGCGATTTTATTAAAACTCTCCGTGGTATTGGCTATGTTGTGGGAAAGAGATAGCTCACGTGATTAAAACACCCCTAGATTGCACAAACTTGAATTTACAAAGGTAACCATGCACTATGTCAATTCGTAAGCGTTTAACACTTATCTTACTGTCAATGATGGTGTTAACCTGCTTTTTAGCTTTAGTAAAAGGCTATCAAAAAAGTATGAGCCATGGTGAGCAATTACTCGATAGTGAGCTAAAAGTGGTGGCTGGAGTCTTGATGCAACAGCCTCTATCTATAAACGCTATGGCGCCAAAAATGCAAGAAAGCGCCCAGTTACTGTATCAAATTTGGCAAAGTGGTGAGCTACTTAGCGGTTCTGACGAATTAAATCTTGATTTGAGCCAATATCAAGCAGGTTTTCAAACGCTTAATATTGCAGGGCAGCGAATGCGGGTATTCGTTTTTGCTACTTCTTTACGCACCGTTATTGTTGCCGAGCCGATTGCTAAGCGGTTTGAGCTTGCCGAGGCGGTGATTTTATCAGCCATGTTACCCATGTTATGGGCGGTTCCTTTGCTTGCGCTATTTATTAGCTTTTTTGTTAAATATGCACTGGCACCGTTAACCCGTTTATCAAAACAGTTAGCCCTGCGCCAAGCAAATGATTTCACAGCGATCAATTGGCAGGTGACGGATGAAGAAATAAAACCAGTGATCAGCCGCTTAAACGACTTATTTAAACGCGTAGAAACGGCCTATTTACGAGAGCGTTTTTTTGCCTCAGATGCCGCCCATGAATTACGTACACCCCTGAGCAGTTTAAAAATTAATGTGCATAATTTGGCCGCCCAACAAGGCGATAACCAAGAATTACAAGCCATGACTCAAGGTATTAATCGACTCACCAATATAGTGGAGCAAATGCTAATACTAGGGCGTACTCAGCCAGAGCAGTGGCAAAAGCAGTTTAAAGAACAGTCATTATTAGCGATCACGCAAGAAGTAGTTAGCCAACTATATGAAAAAATAGAGGCTAAAAATCACACTATTAGCCTTGAGGGAGATGACTTTACTATTAACGGTGATGAGTTTACCTTAGTGACGTTGATTTCAAACCTACTGAGTAATGCTATAAAGTACGCGCCTGCAAACGGACAAATAAAAATTACCCTAAAGCAGATGCACAGGCAGCGTATTTGGCAAATAGAAGACAGCGGTCCAGGTATGACGGACGATCAAAAACAACGGATATTTAACCGTTTTTATCGCGTTGGCGGTGACCAACATCCTTCGGGTGAACAAGGTGCGGGCTTAGGCATGGCAATAGTCCAGCACATTATTGCTATTTATAGCGCTGAAATTAATTTAACAGACAGCGATTTGGGCGGCTTAAAAGTACAGGTAGTTTTTGCAGGAGCTAAATGTGATTAAACGACTTATTCACCCCTATTTATATTGTTGCGTATTTTTATCATTTAACGCCGCCAGTAAAGACTATCTTATTGTACTTAAAGATCATTTGTTTTATCCCGCAGAAATCGTGGTGCCAGCCAATAAAAAGGTACGCTTGTTAATCGAAAATCAAGATAGTACGCCTGAAGAATTCGACAGTTTCGATCTCAACCGAGAGAAAGTACTTTACCCTAATCGCAAAAGCGTTATCTATATTGGGCCGCTAACTCCTGGGCGTTATGAATTTTTTGGCGAGTTCTCGCCCAATACGGCGCGTGGTGCTGTAATAGCGACCGAAAAGGAGGGTTCTGATGCTAATAACTAGCCTTGTGATGAGCCTCAATCAGTTATTGCCGGTGGCCATTTTACTTATTTTACTCCAAGTGATTGCCAAGCAAAGTTTAGTGAAGGTACTGGGGATGCTTGTTTTAGGTGTGGGGTTATCATTTTTATTTGTAAAAAGTGCTCCGCTAATTAGTCCCTTGTTCGACTACCAGGGTTTAGAATATACCCAAATTGCTTTATGTGTTTTAGTGTTTATCAGTGCGCTGTACTACGCCATTAAACAAGCAACGCCTGCATTTATGATTGCGATTATCAGTGTAATGACTCTTTATTTAAGTCATTACATTATTTACCTGATTGGCTTTTGGCAAAACAACGAAGCAGCACAAAGCTTATTTATTGGCACTTTTTTAGGCTTAGGGATATGCAGTAGCTTTAGTGTGTTGTTGTATTTTTTATTGAGTGCAATCAAACAGCGCTTTGGGCTTATCCCTTTATTGGTATTGTTAGCATTAAACAGTGCGGCAAAACTGGTTGTGGCACTTGATTTGGCGAGCCAAATTGATTTGATAGCAACAACGGCAACCGTATGGGATTTACGTGCTATTTTAACTGAAAACTCAGAGTTTGGACGGGTTTTGCGCGCACTTATCGGTTATGAGGCTACGCCTAATTTAACCAGTGTTTTAAGTTATGTGCTGAGCAGCGTGTTATTTTTATCAGTTTGTTATTTTATTCCTAAATCAATAACTAAGGAACAATCATGAAAGCAATAAACCTATTTGCAGCCACTGTATTAATTGGTTTTTGTTTATTAATACCTAAGCTGGCTTATGCTGATGGCATAGTGGTTGATAAAGTTTATCATCCTTATGTGTTGCCGTTTGAGCGCGAGCTAGAGTGGCGGCTTGTGTCACATCAAACCGACAGTGGTAATATTTTAGCGCAGCGCGTTGGCTTAGGCGGCGCAATTAACGACACCATGGCATTGGAAGGCTATTTAGTGGGCGAGCGCGATGATAATGGTGACTTTGGCTTGCAAGCGTATGAGTTAGAACTTCGTTGGCAGTTAATAGAGCAAGGCAGGCTATGGGCTGATTGGGGCGCGTTATTTGAATTTGAAAAACAGCATGACGCCGACGCATACGAAGCAACCACCGGTTTTGTGATTGAAAAAGAGTTTGGTCGTGCAAGTCTCACTATGAATGCATTTTTAGTGTACGAGTGGGGCCAAGATATACAAAATGAGTGGGAAAGCGAATTTAGAGCGCAATATCGCTACCGCTATTTGTCTGCTTTTCAGCCCGCGGTTGAGGTTTATCTTGGCGAAGACTTTGTCGGTATTGGCCCCGGATTTATAGGGTTACATCGCTTTGATGGACAAAAACAATTAAAGTGGGAAGCCGGTTTTATTACTGAAATCAGCCAGTCAGAGAAAAATCATAGCTTTAGAATGGCACTAGAATTTGAATTTTAAGCTCTTTAAACAAGTACTTAATTTATAAAGCGGGCTGCTTAAGCTATTTTATAAATTAAATCGCATTAAGGGTTGACTTGAGTCTGTAACTCTATATAGTAGTCCGCAGCTAGAAAGAAAGCATGATAATTTATAAATCTCCATTTCGTTGTTGTATAAGTAATACTTGTAGTACCGTCCTGAAGTTTTTAAGTACCATCTCATTTTTTGCTACACCGCCCATTAGGGCACAATTTAATTTTTATATCAGGAATAATACTATGTCTAACATCGTATCAGGTACAGTTAAGTGGTTCAACGAGTCTAAAGGTTTTGGTTTCATCGAGCAAGAAAATGGTCCAGACGTTTTCGCACATTTCTCAGCAATCAAAAGCGAAGGTTTCAAAACTTTAGCTGAAGGCCAACGTGTAGAGTTCACTCTTTCACAAGGTCAAAAAGGTCCTCAAGCTGATAACATCACAGCTCTATAATTTTACTTTTAAGTAAAATGAAAAAAAGCGCTTAAGGCGCTTTTTTTGTGTCTAAAATTTAAGATCTGCCACCACTGTGTTGCGCAAATATATCACCACGGTCATTTTCATTTCTATTTACATCACCTGCTATTTTTAACATTATAAAAGTGCTATAAATTAATAGTTTCTACATGCTTTCTAGGTTAAGGTTATTACTTAAATTATAGGGGGTGTTTATTTTTAAATTTACATTATTAGCGTTAGGGTTGCTATTTAGCCATAATATCCAGGCTAATGCGCCTAAATTGGTTATTTATACCGAAAGCTTTGCCCCTTACAATTTTCAAAATGAAGCTGGGCAGCTAGCGGGTATTAATCATGATATAGTGAAAGATGCTTGTGCTCGTGCCGCACTAGAGTGCGAATTTATTATGTTACCTTGGAAGCGTGCTTACCAGTTAGTGCAAAATAACCCACACTCAGCCATCATTTCTCTAGCAAAAACGCAAGAACGTATTCCTCTTTTTGAATGGGTGGGACCTTTGGTATCGAGCCAAACCTACTTTTTTAAATTAAAAACTAGCGACCATATTGTGATGAATGATATATCACAAGCTAAAAACTACTCGTTGGGCATAGTGCGAGGCGACATTTATGAAATGCTGGTGCGTCGACTTGGGTTTGTTACCGATAAAAACTTATTACTGTTTAGTGAAGCAGACTCATTTATGCGACTGTTTTTTAAAAAACGCATCGATTTAATTATTGGCTCTGACTTTACTATTGATCATCAAACTGAGCCATTTGGGTACTCTAGGGATGACTTGGTGAAGCTCAAGCAAATTCATGTGGATGAGCTTAAAGGCAACTATATTGGCTTTAACAAAGCCGCTTCACCTGTGGTAGTAAAACGCTTTAATCAAGCACTTGAGCAGCTTAAGGCAGAGTCTGGCTATGAAACTTACATTAAACGTTATGTAAAAAATTAAGCCTATAGACAATATTAAACACGCCTAAGCACAGAAAAACTCAAAAAGTTCCCACTCAATAATGCCTATATTACCTCTTCACAGCCATTCATTCTTGTTAACTTCGCTACCTTTTATACTCTCAAGTGCCTTGTAAAGGGCTAATAAGTAAATGCTCCTACAGCTACACAGTTGTTCATATTTTTTAGTAATACCAATTCGCTTAATTAAGTGGTCTATTTTGAGGCTGGAAAAACGAGTTGATAGCTAGGCAAAAAATTCGCTATTTAGTTGTTCTAAATGAGAATTTTTTAACACAGGTAGCGACACGTTTAGCCCCGCAAAATGATTAAGTATTATTGCGGATTGGTATAAGTGCAATGATGGCTTTTGATGGCGTAAAGAGTGCGTGAATGAAAGCTTTGCTAGGGAATTTTTAGGTATGAATTTCTGAGGATTTAGAAAGTAGAGGCTATAAAAACGATAAAAGGGCCTTGCGGCCCTTGGTGAAGTATCGTTCAAGTCAGATAGTGCTTTAACCCCTTAAAGCGCTATCCTATTGTTTTGCAACAGTTGGATCGTCTCATTAAGTTTCTAAGCTAGCGAGAGGAAAAACCCAGCAATTGCTGCGCTCATAAGGTTAGCCATAGATCCTGCTAACACTGCTCTGAGCCCTAAGCGTGCGATATCCTTTCGCCGACTAGGCGCCATACCGCCTAATCCACCTAGTAAAATGGCTATCGATGATAAGTTAGCAAAGCCACACAAGGCAAAGGTAACAATTGCTTGTGTATGCGCACTCAACGTATCGCGATAATTTATAAAGTCTAAGTAAGCAACAAACTCATTTACTACTAACTTTTGACCAATAAAGCTGCCGGCTAAAATTGCCTCATTCCACGGTACACCTAATAACCATGCAACAGGGGCAAACAAGTAGCCTAAAATTTCTTGTAGCGTTAATGTAGGGTAATCAAACAACCCACCAATACCGCCTAATAAACCGTTTAATAACGCAATCAGTGCAACAAATGCTAAAAGCATAGCACCTACGTTTAATGCTAAGTGCATACCGTTTGCTGCGCCTGATGCTGCTGCGTCAATAACATTAACCGGTTTGTCGTCGCCTAAATCTATATCGGCTAAATCATCTTTAGGTGTTTCTGTCTCTGGCACTATCATTTTTGCCATTAAGAAACCACCTGGTGCTGCCATAAAACTGGCTGCAATTAAATATTTAAGGTCTACACCAATAATTACGTAACCGGCCATTACAGAGCCTGCTACGGTGGCCAAACCACCTACCATTACGGCAAATAACTCAGATTTGGTCATTGTCGCAATAAACGGTTTAACAATGAGTGGCGCTTCAGTTTGGCCAACAAAAATATTTGCGGTGGCTGAAAGCGACTCGGTGCGAGAGGTTTTCAATAATTTTTGTAAACCACCGCCTAAAATTTTAATTATCCAATCCATAATGCCTAAGTGGTATAACACAGCAACAAGTGCTGAGAAAAACACAATAACTGGCAATACTTGAATGGCAAAAATAAACCCTAGCGTATCTTGCGATGCTAATGGGCCAAATAAAAAGCCAATTCCATCGTTGGCATACCCAATAACCGATGAAACGGCGCGAGACATACTCGCTAATACATTTTTGCCTGCTTCAAAAAACAGTACAAAACCGCCGATAATGACTTGCATTAAAAATGCGATACCCACGGTTCTTAGTTTTATTGCTTTGCGATCAGTTGAGGCCGCAAAAGCGATGCCTAGTAGCACTAGCATGCCTACTAAGCTCATAAATGTTGTCATACAAACGTTTCCCGTTGTTATTCTTGTAAAATGTACTTTATTTTACTTTTTATAATATCAATCGCAACGCGATTCATACCGCCTCGAGTCACAACTAAGTCAGCGTTATGCTTTGAAGGCTCAATAAATTGATAAAACATCGGTCTAACAGTTGCTTGATATTGCTCAACAACAGATTGTAATGTTCTGCCTCTTTGTTCCATGTCGCGTTGCATTCGGCGCATTAAACAAATATCCAATGGCGTATCTATAAACACCTTGATATCAAATTCTTTATTAAGCGCTTTATCACTCAGTAATAAAATGCCTTCTACAATGAGTATTTTAGCCGAAGCCACACGGCGCGTTTTATCGCTACGTGTATGCTGAGCATAATCATAAGTTGGTACTTCAACAGAGTGGCCATTTCGAAGTTGCGTTAAATGCTCAAGCAATAGCTCGTGTTCAAATGCATCAGGATGGTCGTAATTCGTTTGCGTACGATGTGCCATCGGCAAATGCGATTGATCCTTGTAATAAGCATCTTCTTCAATAATGGCGATAGCGCCTGGTTCAAGCTCATTTACCAATTCATTGTAAATAGTTTGGCTAAATAGAGATTTGCCGGACGCCGATGCGCCTGCAATAGCTATAATAGTTCGTGTCACTAAAGTTCTCACCCACACAGAAGGATATATTGTTGGTAGATCACAATAGCAAAAAAGACACGATTAATCTCTTTTGCTTCGCTTAAGAGTGCAAATTTATAATGTTTAGGTTTTATGAAACAGGACTTATGTCCTGTACGGAAAATTCGAAGAGCAGATAAAGTAACCACCTAGAACAGATGTGAGGTCACAATGGCAAGAGCAATTATCTTAATGGCGGATAGTTTAGGAATTGGCGCAGCACCCGATGCAGATAAATTTGGTGATGTTGGTGCTAATACATTCGCACATTTACTCAAGGCATATTATGACGAGACTGGCAGTAAGCTTTCGCTTCCTAACCTTTCAAAATTAGGGTTAGTGGATGCATGTGAAGCCGCTGGTAAAGAACCCTGTTTAGTTGCTGAGCGGCATGAACCACAAGGTGCATGGGGTTACGCAAAAGAGCTTTCAAGCGGTAAAGACACGCCATCGGGTCATTGGGAAATGGCAGGCGTGCCAGTGTTATTTGATTGGGGTTACTTCCCTAAAACACAGCCGAGTTTCCCACAAGAATTTGTAGACGAGTTTATTGCTCGCACAGGTATTCCGGGCATTTTAGGCAATTGCCATGCCTCAGGAACCACGATTTTAGAGCAGCTAGGTGAAGAGCACGTAAAAACAGGTAAACCAATCTGTTACACCTCAGCTGACAGTGTGTTTCAAATAGCCGCGCATGAAGAATCATTCGGCCTAGAGAAGCTTTATCAAGTTTGCGAAATCGCACGGGCGCTGCTTGATGAAATGAATATAGGGCGAGTGATTGCGCGGCCATTTTTGGGTTCTAATAATCAAGATTTTGCCAGAACAGGTAATCGTCGTGATTATTCAGTATTACCGCCATCGCCAACATTGCTTGATGTACTTGCAAAAGACGGTGGCGAAGTTATCAGCATTGGTAAAATTTCAGATATTTATGCGCATCAAGGCATTACCCAAAAGCATAAAGCGCCAGGGTTAATGAACTTGCTAGAAAAAACCAGCGAAGTGGTGGCGACTGCGCCGGATCACAGTTTGATTTTTACCAATTTAGTTGATTTTGATGAAAAGTTTGGTCACCGCCGAAATCCTGTTGGCTATGCGAAAGCGCTCAAAGAGTTTGATGATTACTTACCCACTATTTTAGCGCAATTAAAGCCGGATGATTTATTAATGATCACCGCCGATCATGGCTGTGACCCGACCTTTCCAGGGTCTGAGCACACCCGTGAATATGTGCCGGTTATTGCCTATCAGACAGGGATGAAAAATACCCCGCTGGGCGAACGCAATAGCTTTGCCGATATTGGCCAAACGCTTGCACAATGGTTTAATCTTAAAGCGTTAGAATATGGTGATGGCTTTATTGATAAGCTGAACACAGTTAAGTAACTTAAAAATACGCTCGTTATTTTTAAAGTAATAGGGCTTTTAGCCAAACAAAAGGAAAACAATCGATGAGTACTCCGCATATCAGTGCAAACGTAGGTGATTTTGCCGAAACAGTATTAATGCCAGGCGATCCGCTACGCGCACAATATATTGCTGAAAACTTTTTAGATGATGCAGTGCAAGTAACCGGCGTACGTAACATGTACGGCTTTACTGGAACTTACAAAGGTAAGCCAGTGAGCATTATGGGTTCTGGCATGGGCATTCCTTCAATGTCAATTTATGCTCGTGAGCTTATTGTCAGTTTTGGCGTTAAAAATATTATTCGTATAGGTACCTGTGGTGGTATTGGTAGCGATATTAAAATTCGCGACGTAATTTTTGCACAAGGTGCAAGCACAGATTCAAACGTAAATCGTGCCCGCGTTCGTGGTACTGACTTTGCTGCCATTGCTAACTTTGACCTACTTTTAAACGGCGTAAATGCAGCTAAAGATTTAGGTATTGATGCAAAAGTAGGCAACGTATTTACTACCGATACTTTTTATCAAGCAGACGACACGTTTTATAAAGATCTAGACAAACTAGGTGTACTCGCTGTTGATATGGAAACAGCTGGCTTATACGGCGTAGCAGCAGAATACGGTGCAAAAGCAATGGCATTATTTACCGTCAGTGATCATGTAATCACAGGCGAAGCAACACCTGCAGATGAGCGTCAAACCACGTTCAACGAAATGGTTAAAATTGCCCTAGAGTCAATTTAATTAATCTCTTAGGTTAAATACAACAGTTCCTTGGTAACGTATTCACTAAGTTTTGGAGACACGCCCAAAGTGAAGTGAGACTAAACCCCCAAAGCCGCATTTTATGCGGCTTTTTTTATGCCTGAAATTTAGGTGTGAGATTCGGGTCTCGGGGGGCGGGCCACGGGTTTTAGGTTCCTAGGTTTCAGGTTAAAGGTTTTAGCAGTCGCTCGCAGCTCGTCACTCGAAGCCCGTTGTCTTCTCATTTACTCTCATTCACTTCTCTGTGTTTAAACAAGAAATTAGACTTTAGATGTCAGATTAAAATGCGCGAGGTAAACTTCCGCCTACTGATATGGTTACCTTCTAAATTTATTTTAGGCGGGGCTTTATGCCGCGCAAGGTCATTAATTTAAAAAATATTTACCACCGAGAACACTGAGTTCACAGAGAAATGCTTAAAAAAAATACCAATTCACCTCTGTGTAGCGCAAAGCGCCTCGGAACCCTCTGTGGTGAAAAATTGTTTTTAGCAGTAAGTGCCTTTCGTAGCAGCGATTTTATATCGCGTCAGGTCTAGGATATTAAACACAAATGCGCGAGGTAAACTCCCGCCTACTGATATGGTTAACTTCTGAATTTACTGTAGGCGGAGCTTTATACCGCGCAAGGTCATTATTCACAAAGAGGACAAAGAGACGCTGCGCTAAAAGAGTAGATTAAAGGTCTCAGGTTTTAGCACTAGCTCGTTGCTCGATACTCGTCACTCGAAGCTCGCTGCCTTCTCATTTATTTCCCTGTCAGTATTTATAACTTAATGCTAATGTTTAAGTTATAAAACTTGCTTTTAAAATGAACCACTTTAAAGTTTTAGCTGATAGCTGATAGCTGATAGCTGATAGCTGATAGCTGATAGCTGATAGCTGATAGCTGATAGCTGATAGCTGA
>NZ_JASDDA010000034.1:0-43864 GCF_030407645.1 Pseudoalteromonas sp. APC 3495
CTTGCTAAATGTAAAATAAAGTAACTAGTTAACTTAAAAAATAAGCAATTCGTCTTTTTTAAACACTATAAATGTAAAACTATGTAATTATATTAAAAAATTATAATTATAAGAGCTTATTATTTATGTTGTTCTTGCACCATGTGATTAGGTGTTACTTGGTTGTTACATTGATATATATACTCAGTGCCTGCACCAGCAAACCTGCAAAATTAGATCCCCTCGTTGCTAATACTGGTCAACCATTATCTAGCGTGGCTCAATCAACCGATGTTATTTTCTATGATCTTAAGTTAGCCGTTTTTCCAGAAGAAAAGCAGATAGCCGGCACAGGGAAAACAGTATTTCGGGTCGTTAAAGAAACTCAGCAAATTGAACTAAAACTCGATAGTCGCTTTAGTATAAACACAGTAACAGTGGCTGATAAGAAAGCCGAATTTCTCCATTCTCATGGTGTGATCACGATTAACTTATATGAAAAAAAGTACCCTGGAGAAGTGGTTGAAGTTGCCATTAACTATTCAGGCAAGCCACATATTGCGCTTAACCCTCCATGGAGTGGTGGTTTTGTATTTAGTGAAACAAACGATGGTAAACCTTGGATAGCAACAGCGGTGCAAGGTGAGGGCTGTGATTTATTTTGGCCTTGTAAAGATCACTTTAGTGACAAAGCCGATAGTATGCGTATACGTGTAACGGTACCCACTGGATTGTATGTTGCCAGTAACGGGGTACTAAAAAATATAACTGTATTACAAAACAAGACTACCGAGTTTGATTGGTTTTTATCTGAGCCTGCGAGTGATTACAACATTGCGCTGAATATTGGCCCATTTGAGCGTGTTCAACAGCAATATACCAGTATAAATGGTACTGACATTCCTGTGGAATTTTGGGTGTTACCTGAAAATAGGCAAAAAGCCAGTAATTTGCTCACCAACGATGTTTATCAACAAATGGCATTTTTTGAATCTGTGTTAGGTCCATATCCATGGGGGCAACAAAAACTTGGCTTTGTAGAAACGCCTCATTTAGGCATGGAACATCAAACGATAAATGCTTATGGCAAAGGGTACACTCGCGACCCTAGTGGTTATGATTGGCTTATTCAGCATGAATTAGCGCATGAGTGGTTTGGTAATTTAATGACACACGAGCAATTGAATGATGCGTGGTTACATGAAGGTTTTGGCTTTTACATGCAACCGTCTTACAGTTTATATACCTTTGGTGAGGCCGCTTATAACCATGCAATGTATAAAGCCTATTTAGGGATAAAAAACTGCCAACCTATTGTTAAAGAGGGTGAGTTAAGCTCAAAAGAAGCTTTTAACTCAGATATTTATGGTAAAGGAGGCTGGACATTACACACTTTGCGTTGGTTAATTGGTGATGAGTTATTTTGGCAAGCAACACGCGAGTTAATCTACGGGAGTAGCGACACGCAAAGTCTCAGTTACCCAATTCAATCGCGATATCGCAACACGCAACAGTTTATTGATATTGTTAATCGCATTACAAAAAAAGACTATAACTGGCTATTTGATGTGTATTTAAAACAAGCTGCATTGCCAACACTAACCATGAAACGTCAAAATAACGTGGCCAATTTATATTGGAGCAAAAGTGAAAAAGATGCGACGCCTTTTAAAATGCCAGTACCCATTTCAATCAATGGCCAGCTTCAAGTCTATACACCAATTGAAGGAGTCATTACCATCAAAGCTAAACCTGTTGATCATATTATTGTTGATCCACAGATGAAGGTACTTCGGCAATTACCGATCACAAGCCAGTGCCAACAAGAAGAATAATTTAGATAAAGCGTTACTATGGGGATAAAATTTATCCCCATAGTGCTTTTAAACACTTATTTATCTAGCTCTGCTAGTCTAAAAATTAAACGCACTGTGGCAAAGTCATCCTTGAAAGAACTAGTTATTTATTATTATTTTTGTTCTTTAATTTCATTGAAATCATATTTGCTAAGACATTCAGTTAAAAATTTGTTAAAAAGACACTGATAATAATGATTAATACTTAAGGTACTTATGTTTAGCTCGCTTAAATTCACCTCCAAAATCACCATTGCTGCATCATTAGTGTTGGTTTTAGTGTTAGGTGTTTTCACCATAAATAATTATTTTTCAATGCGGCATCAAACTCAAGAGCAGTTATCGCTGGTACTAGAGCAAAACTCTGAGTCTGTCTCTAAAAATATTGCAAGCTGGCTAAATAATAAATTAGCGATTGTGATCTCTATCGCAAAAACATACCAAGATGACGATGCCAAGTCTTTAACGCTTTCGCAATTAAATACCGCTGAGCTTGCGGGGGATTTTAAAAATACCTACATAGGTAAATCATCGGGTACATTTATTTTAAATGATCAAAGTGTTGTACTCCCCAGCGATTTTGATGCGACAAGTCGCCCTTGGTATAAATTAGTAGAAAATAAAACAACAACGGCTTTTACAACGCCTTATATCGATGTAACGACCAACGAACTGACAATTTCAGCCGTTGCCCCTATTAATAGTAATGGTCAATTTAAAGGGGTAGCGGGGGCAGATATTGATATGCAAACCATCGCTGAAATTATTGGAGATATTGATTTTTTAGGACTCGGTTATGGTTTTTTGCTTGATAATAAAGGGCAAATATTGAGTCACCCTGATAGCAAATTAAATTCAAAAACAGTCGCTGACTTAATTGGTAAAAATGCACCGTTAGCAAGAGAATTCACCGAGTATCAAGTAGCAGGTGAAACCTCGCTGGTATCCTTTACTAAAATTCGTGGTATTGAAAACGTTGATTGGTATTTAGGTGTAGTAGTTAATAAAGATAAAGCGTATTCAAGTGTTTCTTCGTTTGGGCAAAAGGCAATTGTATTTTTAATTATTGGTATTTTAGTGATTGTTGCGTCACTGGAATTTTTACTGCGTTATTTGATGCGCCCTATGTATCGTCTCAATGATGCCATTAGAGATATAGCGCAGGGTGAGGGCGATTTAACCTGTCGGTTAAGCGTAGAAAACGATGACGAATTTGGTCAATTGAGCAATTCGTTTAATATTTTTATAGAAAAAATCCAAAATTCAATAATTCAGGTTAAATCTTCAACGCAGTTACTGGAAACGGCAGTTGCTAAATTGGTTACGCAGACAGACTCAACATTAACTATGTATGATGACCAAAGTGAGCGCACCAACAGTGTGGCGTCGGCAATTAATCAGTTTTCAGCTACCTCAACAGAAATTTCAACCAGCGCCAGTAATGCCTCGACGCTTGCCAAAGATGCAGATCAATACTGTGCTAAAAATCAACAGACCCTCACAAACAACGTTTCAAGTATTCATCAACTGTCACAAAATATAGAGCAAGCGCAAGAAACCATAAATAGTTTAGACTCGCATACCGCTAATATAGGAAATGTATTGGCAGTAATAAAAGGGGTGAGTGAGCAAACCAATTTGCTGGCTTTAAATGCGGCGATAGAAGCGGCTCGTGCTGGCGAAGCAGGAAGAGGATTTGCGGTTGTTGCCGATGAAGTAAGGCAACTAGCACAGCGTACTCAGCAATCAACCCAAGAAATAGAAAACACCGTCATTGAATTACAAAAAGGTTCAAGCTCTGCCGTTGAACTTATGAAAACCAGTTTAGAAGAAAGTGAAAAAAGTGTTCAGCAAGCGGATGCGGTTGGCGATGTAATGAAACAAATAATTAGTGCGATTAAGCAAATAACCGACGCCAATCATAGTGTCGCTAATGCTACGGATGAGCAAAACCAAGTGGTTAAGTCATTACATAGCGATATTCACGTTATCAGCGACTTATCGATTCAAGGCCAATCAAACCTAAATCTTACTTTGGAAGAGTGTACCAAACTTAAGCATCAATTTAGTGACTTAGAGCGCATGGTTAAAAAATTCAAAGTATGATCAGTAAAACAAAAATAAATAAGCCAAGCTGGCTCAATTTAATCAATATTGACAGCGTTTATAGCTTTGATAAACAACGCCAAGTATTTTCGTTATTTACCATGATAGCGATTGCCTTGGTGTTAATTACCTATTTAGTAATTGCCAATCATCACGTGTATGCACCAATCCTTACTATTGCGTTAATTGTGGTTAACGTAACGATTGTAGGGTGTATTATTTATTTTATGAAAACAAAGCAGATTGATGCAATCGCCCTCATCACTTTAGTGATTGTATTTGTGATGTGCTTAGCTTTGGTATACACCGGCGGTAAAGAAAACACTGCTTTATATTGGCTAATGTTTTATCCCGTTGCTGCATTTGCCATACTGGGTGTGAAGTTTGGCGCCTGGTTAAGCAGTGCCATGTTATTGAGCTGTATTGTTATGTTGTATGGCCCTGATATGGGGCAAGTTATTTATGGCGCGGTAGAAAAGACCCGTTTTGTTGCTGCATTTTCGCTGGTGTTAGTGTTTTCGTTTATAGGTGAATATTTTCGTCACCGCAGTCATTTAGCAATTGCTGATATCACCTTAGAGCAAAAACAGCATGCTCATACCGATCAGCTTACCGGGGCGCCTAATCGTCGCTTTATTACCTCACATTTTTTAAAGCTAGCAGCTTCAAGGCCAGAACATTATTTGCCGCTGTCTATTTTACTCATTGATTTAGATAAGTTTAAACAATTAAACGACAGCTACGGGCATGATTTTGGTGATACGGTTTTAATTGAATTTACTAAGTTATTAGAGTCTCAGTTTCCTGCAACAGCGCTTAAAGCACGTTATGGCGGCGAAGAGTTTGTGGTTATTTTACCGCAACAAACAACCCTTGAGGCCAGCATTTTGGCCAACCGTTTTAGAGAATGTGTGCAAAACCATGTGATGCTAACCGACAAACATCAGCGAGTATCATTAACGTGTAGTATGGGTATTGCTCAGGCTAACAGTGTAGATGATTATAATAATGCGTTAAAGCAAGCGGATCAGTATTTATACAGCGCTAAGGCGCAAGGTAGAAATAAGGTGGTATCTGTACATGATCAACACGCCTCAGAGTAAATTAATATATGTACACGACCCTATGTGTAGCTGGTGCTGGGGTTATGCACCGACTTGGCATGCGCTTGAGGCTGCCTTAGCAAACAAACTTCCCATTGAGTACAGAGTGGGTGGTTTAGCTGCAGATACTGACTTGCCAATGAGTCAGGATATGCAGTTGCAACTACAAGCCATATGGCAAAAAATTAGCAGCCAGTTAGGCACAGAGTTTAATTTTGATTTTTGGCGAGACTGCCAACCTCGCCGTTCTACCTATCCCTCTTGCAGGGCCGCTTTAATTGCTCGCAGCTTCAACAAAGAACCACAGATGATAGCGGCAATACAGCAGGCATATTATTTACAGGCACAAAACCCATCGGATGAAGCGGTTTTAATTAAACTAAGCGAAAAAATTGGTTTAGACGCCCGTTTATTTGCACAGTTACTTCACTCTAATGAGCTTAAGCGTCGCTTTGATGATGAGCTTAATTATGTTCGCAGTTTACCTATTCAAGGTTTTCCGTCGTTAGTATTAATACATAACAATCGCGCTTACCCTATTGCTATTAACTACACAGATTGGCGACAAACCCTGATTGAAATACAATCCTACCTGTAAACTTAATCCCACTATTTTCATCCCTGAATTGTAAAATAGGCCAATAAGGCTAATTTATTACCGTTGTCATAAAAGCGACTTTTTTACGCAACACGCTTGTCATTTTTAATCTATACACTTTCGCTCATTGAAACTATCTCGCTTTAAATTGTTTTTTATAAACGAGCTAAAGCGATTAATAAACACTAGCAAATCCGCTAATTAACGAGCAAAGGTGTATACGATGAAAGGCGTTAAACCATTAATTTTAGCTGGTATTGTAGCCGCAAGTGCAGCAGTCCACGCCAATGATTTAAACACGGTAATTGATAAAAGCAGCGAAATTAATAATTTAGCTGCGCAATCACAAACAAAAATAGACAAGATTGCAGATTCAATGCAAGGGCGTTTACAGCAATTTAAAACCCTAAATAAAGAAATAGATGGCCTAGCCGTTTATAACGCACAGCTTACCAAACAGTTAAATAATCAAATAGAAGAGATGGAGTCGATTAATTTATCGATGGATCAAGTATCGATAATTGAACGCCAAATAACCCCTTTAATGCTTCGTATGATCACCGGGCTTGAACAGTTTGTTGCCTTAGATGTGCCGTTTTTAAAGCAAGAGCGTAAGCAGCGCCTTGAATCATTAAATGCAATGATGGAACGCGCTGATATTTCATCAAGTGAAAAATTTCGTCGTGTTTTAGAGGCTTATCAAGTTGAGGTTGACTACGGACGCACTATTGAAGCGTATACCGCATTGCTTGATGTGGACAATAAAGAACGTGAAGTTGACTTTCTGCGCATTGGCCGTTTAGAACTCATTTACCTTACCCGCGATGGCAAACAAGCAGGTAGTTGGGATCAACAGTCACAGTCGTTTGTTGCACTGCCTGATTCAACCATTAGCCAAATTAATAAAGGGCTTCGCATTGCTCGCAAACAACTAGCCCCCGATATGTTAACACTGCCAATTCACGCTGCAGAATAAGAGGTTTACCATGAAATTATTAACGAAAATGACAAAAATGGCCGTGTTTGCAGCCAGTTTAAGCTTTGTGGGCACCAGCATTGCCGCTGAGCCGATGAATTTAGATGCCTTATTAAAAACCTTAGAGCAGGGTAAATCAGCGCAATCAGAGCAAAATAAACAACGTGAACAAGAATTTGCAGCACGCCAAAATGAACAAGTGCAAATGCTTAAAAACACCCAAGCTAAACGTAACCAAATGCTTAGCGAGTCAGAGCGTTTAGAGACGCAATTTGAAGAAAACGAAATTAAATTGGCTAATCTAACTGATACCTTATCAAAGCGTATGGGTTCATTAAAAGAGCTATTTGGTGTACTACAACAAGTTGCTGGCGATTCAAGTAACAAGTTTGCTACCTCTGTGGTATCGGCACAGTTACCTGGGCGTAGTACTTTTATGGACGAATTGGCGCAAAAAATGGGTTCAACTTCAAAGCTTGCGTCTATTGAAGATATAGAAAAGGTTTGGTTTGAGCTACAACGCGAAATGACCGAACAAGGAAAAGTAAGCCGCTTCAATACTGATGTAATTGTTGACGGTGGCAATAAAGTACAAAAAGAAGTGGTACGTGTGGGTGCATTTAACCTTATTAGTGACGGTCAGTACCTAGAGTATACACCGGCCACCAATACCATTAGCCAACTTACTCGCCAACCAAGCAGCCGCTTTACTGCGACCGCGGCTGATTTGCAGCAAGCAAACACGGGTGTTGTACCGTTTGCGCTTGACCCAACAGGCGGCTCAATTTTAGGTTTGTTAGTACAAGCCCCTGATACCAGCGAGCAAGTTCATCAAGGTGGTGCGGTCGGTTACGTTATTTTAGGCGTTGGTTTATTAGCGTTATTAATTGCGCTAGAGCGTTTTGTATCGCTCATGCTGATGGGTGGAAAAATCCGTCGTCAATTAAAAGACGATACAGCCCGTGATGACAACCCGTTAGGGCGCGTCATGAAAGTGAAAGATCAATACCCAAATGTGGCCTACGACACACTTGAACTTAAGTTAAGCGAAGCCATTTTACGCGAAATGCCAAAAATCACCCGTAATTTAACGCTTATTAAAATTATCTCTGTGGTAGCGCCATTACTTGGCTTGCTCGGTACGGTAACCGGGATGATTAATACCTTCCAAGCAATTACTTTATTTGGTACTGGCGACCCTAAACTAATGGCGGGCGGTATTTCGCAAGCCCTGGTTACTACGGTATTAGGCCTTGTGGTTGCCATTCCAACGGTGTTTTTATACACCTTATTGAATACTCGCTCAAAAGGTTTACTGCTTATTTTGCAAGAACAAAGTGCAGGTATTATTGCCGAGCGAAGCGAGAAAGGAGCCTAAACCATGGTGCTATTGATTGATTCAATCAATGCTATCCGTGATTTTCTCGACACGGGTGGCCAAGTGCTCTTGGTCATTGCCGTGTTAATTTTCGCGATGTGGTTATTGATACTCGAGCGATTTATGTACTTTTTTAATGGCTATCGGCACTACAAAAAAGACGTTAAAAACACCTGGAAAACGCGCAGTGAACGCAACAGCTGGAACGCAGAGCAAATACGTCAAGCCATGGTGTCACGCGCTAGTATGCGATTAAACGCAAACTTACCGCTGATTAATGTGATGGTAGCGCTGTGTCCACTATTAGGGTTGCTTGGCACAGTTACAGGGATGATAGAAGTCTTTGATGTAATGGCCATTACAGGTACAGGCAGTGCACGCTCTATGGCATCAGGTGTGTCAAAAGCAACCATACCGACAATGGCAGGAATGGTCGGTGCGTTATCTGGGGTGTTTGCCTCAACCTATTTACAACGAAAAGCAAAGCGTGAAGTTGAATTGTTGCAAGACACTATGGTGTTAGACCACTAAATAATTATTGAAAAGCGGTGAACATAATCACCGCTTATTCTAGGAGAAATAACATGAGAGCCCCATTAGGTAATTTATTCCAAGAAGACGAAGCAGAAGAAATAAACATGACCCCTATGCTGGATGTTGTATTTATTATGCTTATTTTCTTTATCGTGACAGCCTCGTTTGTTAAAGAAGCGGGTATTGATGTAAACCGTCCAGAAGCGGCAACCGCAGTAAAAAAAGAGCGGGCTAACATATTAGTGGCCATTTCAGATCAAGGCGAAATTTGGATCAATAAACGTCAAATTGATGTACGCGCTGTACAAGCCAACATTGAGCGCTTAAAAGCTGAAAATCCACAAGGCAGTGTAGTTATTCAAGCCGATAAAAAAGCCACCACAGAAACCTTGATAAAAGTCATGGATGCCTCGCGTGCAGCGGGTGTATTTGATGTTTCAATAGCGGCTCAAGAAGGGTAACGAGTGATGCGTTATGTACTTGCGTTAATTATAGCGGGTGTGGTGACCTTTATGCTGTTTTTAGGTATGCAGGCATTGATCACCGGTGGTGAAGGCGCCATGACGGAGCCTGCCAAAGGGAATGTGTTAGATTTTGTCCGTTTGAAAAAAGAAGAAACGGTACAAAAAAAGGAGCGAAAACCACAAAAGCCACCAACGCCTAAAGAGCCACCACCGCCAATGGAATCGCCACAAATGCAAAGTAGCGATAACAACGCAGCCAGCAACAACTTTGATTTTGCTGCCAATGTCGATGCGGATGTAAATCTAGCGGGTGGATTAGCGTTAGAAACCAGTGATGGTGAGTATTTACCCATAGTAAAAGTGGCACCAGTATACCCAAGGCGTGCGTTATCGCGTGGCATTGAAGGCTATGTCATTGTTGAATTTACAGTGACAAAGCAAGGCACGGTTAAAGAGCCGCAAGTTATTAAAGCCGAGCCAGAGTCATTGTTTGACAGAGCAGCGATGGATGCGGCCCTTAAATTTAAATATAAACCGCGCGTGGTTAATGGTGAAGCCGTTGAAGTAGCCGGTGTGCAAAATAAAATTTCTTTTCAAATTAATGGTTAATTCTGTTAAGTAAGCAAAGAGTGAACGTGAGGCAATTATGAAATTAAAACTAACAACCAAGCTATTAAAGCTGAGTATGTTGTGCACTGTTGCAATCAGTGCCAGCGTTGTTACACCAAGTGCATTAAGTGTACTTCCGGGTGTAAATTTGGCGACAGTACAGGCCGCTGAACAGCAAAAAACAACACGAGTGCCCGCACTGCGTGAAAAAGTATACAGCCAATTAGCTCGCGCCCAAAAACTTGCGGATGATGGCGACAGTAAAGCGGGCTTGGCTGCGCTTGACAGCATACAAGCGCGCTCATCAAGTATGAACTCTTATGAAATTGCGATGATGCATAACTTTTATGGGTTTATTTATTACAATGAAAACGACCTTGTAAAAGCGATTGCTTCATTTGAAAAAGTGATTGCCGAAGATGGCATTCCAGAAACACTACGCCTGAGCACAACATTCAGCCTTGCGCAGCTTGCTATGGCTAACAGTGACTATAAAAAGGTGATTGCATTTTTAGACAAATGGGATGCTATAAACACTAAGCCTAAAACCGACGCCTATTATTTATTAAGGGCGCAAACCTACTATCAATTAAAAGACTATGAGCAAGGCCTGAGTTACATTACGCAAGCCATTAACTTAAGTGATAGCGAAGGCAAAGTACCCAAAGAAAACTGGCTGGTACTGCAACGCGCTATGTATTACTCACTTAACCAAACCGATAAAGTAGTGAGCGTACTTGAGCGTATGGTAAAGCTTTACAATAAACCTGAGTATTGGGTCCAATTAGCCGGTATGTATGGTGAAACTGGGCAAGAAAAACAGCAGCTTAGTGTTTTAGAAGCGGCTTACCAGCAAGGATTTTTAACCTCTAAATCTGACTTAAGGCAGCTTGCGCAGGTATATTTATATAATCAGCTTGCTTATAAAGCAGCCAGTGTAATGAGTAAAGCGATTGAATCAGGCGTTGCTGAAAAGTCTGCGAAGAATTATGCATTTATCGCAGAAGCCATGGTGCAAGCTAAAGAAGATAATAAATCAGTTAGTTATTTTGCAAAAGCGGCAGAGCTTTCGGAACACGGTAAGTACGATCAACGTATGGCTGAAGTACTTGTTAACTTAGAGCAATTTGAAGATGCCGCTGATGCTGCTCGGTTAGCATTAGATAAAGGTTCACTTGATTTTGAATCCAACGCTTATGTTGCATTAGGTATGGCCCAATACAGCATGCAAAATTTTGATGCCTCTATTTTAGCGTTTGAGCAAGCCGAGAAACACAAAAAATCGCAGCGATTGGCTGAACAATGGATCAAATATGTCAAGCGTGAAAAGTTACACGCGGAAACATTACGCACCGCATTGTTATAATTTGCCAACGCTACTATTGTAATTTAAACGCTGCCAGTTTGATTACAAAACCTGTTTTATAATCGCAACACCAAAACCGCCTTAGGGCGGTTTTTTTCGTTTAAATTTATCATAACAGGTTGTTATTTAAATAAATTACATTGTCATTTTATGTTTATTAAAGTGTAACTGTATTGTCACATAGCTCCCGTAAGGTAGTGCTCGTTGAAAAACTCAAGTGATCTTAAAGCATGACTTTCGTGTTTTAACGTGACTTGGGTTTTTACTTAATGCGCTAATAAAATAATTAAATATCTTAACGGAGTGAACAATGAAATTATCTGGTTTATTTAAGATCAGCCTTTTGGCTTCTGCAATTACACTCGCTGGTTGTGGCGGTGGTGATATTAATATTAATGTTGAAGAAACAGTAGCACCACCTACACCACCTACACCACCAGTGCCAACTGATCTTCCAGGTGAATATAGTCAAAGTCTTTCTACTGAAGCTTCAGCTGCCTTGGGTCGTGAAGTAAAAGTGCAAGTGCTTTCAGGTGAAATCACTGAAGATACGACATTAACGACGGATGCATTTTGGGCATTAGATGGCGCTGTGTTTGTAGGTAAAGATAAAGCAGATAGCGCAACCCTTACCATTGAACCTGGAGCCGTTATTTTTGGTAACAATGGGTCTGATTACTTAGTCGTAAGCCGTGATTCTAAAATTGAAGCGACAGGGACCAAAAGCGACCCTATCATTTTCACATCAAAACAAGATGTAATGGGCGAAACAACAGCCTCTGGACAATGGGGCGGCATGGTTTTACTTGGGAATGGTATTTCAAATAAATGCCCTGCTGAAGGTGATTGTGCACTGCAAGTTGAAGGTGTGGAAGCAGGTGCGGTATTTGGCGGTACTGATAATGCGGATAGCTCTGGTACGTTAAAATATGTTGTTGTTAAAAACGCTGGTTACGAGCTTTCAACCGGTAATGAGCTAAACGGTATTACCTTTGGTGCCGTAGGTTCAGGTACTACCGTTGATTACTTGCAAGTACATAATAACTCTGATGACGGTGTTGAGTTTTTCGGTGGTGCAGTTAACTTAAAGCATGTTGTTTTAACGAGCATCGACGATGACAGTATTGATTGGGATAACGGTTATCAAGGTAAAATGCAGTTTGTGTATGTTGAGCAAGATAAAAATTCGACTGATGCTAACCGCGGTATTGAAGCCGATAACGATGGTAAAACGCCATCAAAAGAGCCTAAGTCTTTGCCTATTATTTCAAACTTAACCATTATTGGTAATAACTTTAAAGGTGAAGATGAAGCCGAAGGCATTTACCTGCGTGAAGGTACCGGCTTACATTTATATAATTCAGTGATCACAGGCTCTGATGAAATGGGCGAGTGCTTAGAATTAGAAGGTATTGCGCTGGATGATAACGGAGATGCATTATTCTCTGATAGTGAAACCGTTAATAATGCTAATGATGGCACTATTTTGATGCAAAACACCTTTATGTCATGTACCAATGGTGAGAATTTTAAAGATCCAAAAGGTGCTGACGGTTCTACGTTGCTTGCGCTTGAGTCTTGGTTTAGTCAACAAACAGGTAATGTGATCAACGACAAGCCTATGCTTGGTGTGAATGGTCAACCAATTGCTGGTTCGCCACTACTAGGTGCAGGACAAGATGTTGCTAATACGGTTGATGCCTTCTTTGATACGGTTGATTTTGTCGGTGCTCTAAATGATTCTGACGATTGGCGTGAAGGTTGGGCATTTGGTTATGGTGGTGGAGAAGTGACAGCACCTGCTGCAGTTGCTGGTTGTCCTGCAGGTACTACTTCAATTTCACCAGCGGATAACGTAACGACAACATGTGAAATATCTGGCCGTATAACGTCAGACTTAACATTAACAGCGGGTAACTTATACGCAGTTGATGGCGCTGTTTTTGTTGGTAATGATAATGCTGACTCTGCAACTCTAACTGTCGAGCCTGGCGTTACTGTTTATGGTCGTAACGGTAAAGATTATATTGTCATTAGCCGTGGCTCTAAAATTGAAGCCAACGGTACTAAAGATAAGCCTATTTCATTTACTTCAAGTCAAGATGTTGCTGGTCAAGCAACGGCAGCAGGTCAATGGGGCGGTTTAGTACTACTAGGTAATGCGCCATCTAATAAATGTCCAGAAACAGGCGAGTGTGCGCTACAAGTTGAAGGTGTTGAAGCCGGTGCTGTTTTTGGTGGTACTGACACTGCAGATAATTCTGGAACATTACGTTATGTTCGCGTTATGAATGGCGGCTACTTACTGTCACCTGGTAATGAAATTAACGGTATTACGTTTGGTGCTGTGGGTTCTGGTACTACTGTAGAGTATTTACAAGTTCATCAAAATGCTGATGACGGTGTTGAGTTCTTTGGTGGTAATGTGCAGGCTAAATACCTTGTGCTAACTAGTATTCAAGATGACAGCATCGATTGGGATAATGGTTTCCAAGGTAAGCTTCAGCACATCCTTGTTAAGCAAGCTGCAGATAACTCAGATGCTAACCGTGGTATAGAAGCCGATAATGACGGTAAAACACCATCTAAAATGCCTAAATCAAATCCAATGATTGCTAACTTAACCATTATTGGTAATACCTTTAAAGGTGAAGATGACGGTGAAGGCATGTACTTCCGTGAGGGAACGGGTGCGCAAATCTATAACACGATTGTAACAGGCCCAGTAGGCATGGGTGAGTGTCTAGAGGTTGAAGGTATTCCAGTAGATGAAAATGGTGCACCAATATTTACTGAAAGTGAAACAGTTAAAAATGCACAAGATGGCACCTTAACGATTAAGTCATCGGTTATCGCCTGTTCTGAGAACTTCAAAGACCCAAGTGGTGTTGATTTTAGCGTAGAAAACTGGTGGACAGCGACGTTAGGTAACTTAGTAGCATCAGGACAAACTGACGTAGTTAATGGTATCTATACTATTGATATAACAACTCCTACAGATGTAAACGCTGTAGATAGCTTCTTCGATACTACATCACATATTGGTGCTGTATCGAGTGATAATGACTGGACAGCTGGCTGGACAGTAGGTCTGGAATAACACAGTAAGAATGGGTGCTAGCACATAGTACTAGTACCTTTTTTAACACTTTCTGTAACTTATTTCAGATAGAGGTAAACATGAAACAGTTTTCTAAAAAGTTTTGCTTATCCACACTTTCCGCAGCAATTTTATGTAGTTTAAGCGTTTCAGCACATGCTGCTGAAGCCGAAGATGAGGCTGTACTTGAGGAGGTTGTGGTTAGCGCAAGTCGTTTAAAAGGCACTGCAACAGCCGTGCTTGAAGAGCGAAAACAACAAGCATTTGTTGCCGATATTATGGGTGCTGACCAAATATCCCGTAGTGGCGATAGTGATGCGGCATCTGCGTTACGCCGTGTAACGGGTTTAACTTTAGTCGATGGTAAATTTATTTATGTACGTGGTTTAGGTGAGCGCTATTCAAGTACTCAGTTAAATGGTGCAGCAGTGCCAAGTCCTGATCCGACCCGCTCAGTCATCCCGCTTGATTTATTTCCATCAGGAATTATTGAAAGTTTGTCTGTGCAAAAGTCTTATTCTCCTTCTATGCCAGCCTCTTTTGGTGGTGGTAATGTGGATATACGCTTAAAAAGCATTCCAGACCAATTTGTTTTTGATGTATCAGGTCAGCTTGGTTATAACACCAATAACTTTGATGATGGCATTGAGTACAATGGCGGCTCGAATGACTGGTATGGTGTTGATGATGGCACCCGTGAAATACCAGATTCAATCATGGATATTTATAACTCTGGGCAATCATTAGATGATCTCACACCAGAGCAAAGTCGTGCTTTAGCACTTGATTTAAACCGTGATTATGACCCGCAAGCAACAAGTGTAAACCCCAATACTAAGTTTACAGCAACACTGGGTAATAGTTTTGAGTCAGGTGATTGGCGTTACGGCTTTTTATCAGCGGTTAGCTATGATAACAAATATTTTGTTGGCGAAGAGTACCAAGGCGAAGACTTCCGTTTAGGTGAGAACAGTGCTGCTATGGTGCGTGGTTACGATAAAATCATTGCCACTGAGCATAATGTGAAAATGTCTGGAATGGTAAACTTTGGTATTGAGTATAATAATGCTCATCGCATTGACCTTAGTACGCTGATTTTACGCGACACCGAAGATAAAATTCGTGATCGTCTAGGTATTGATGAGAATAATAACCAGTCTGATAATAAGCGTATTCGTTCTTACGATGTAAGGTATGAAGAGAGAGAGTTAATAGTAAACCAAATCAAAGGCATGCATACATTCGATTTTCTTAACTATGCAGGTTTTGATTGGAAATACTCAAACGGCCGCTCAAACCGTTATGCACCAGGAAATATGCAGACGCGGTTCATTGTAAATGATGCAAACGAAGATGGTAATTATGATTTAGTTAATGAAATCGCATTAACCAATGCCACAACGGCTGCTCGTTATACATTCCAAGACCTTAATGATGAAGTAGAAAACTACGGGTTTAATTTTACTTTTCCAATCATGTTAGATGGTTTGGATATAGAATTAAAATCAGGTGCTGATTATGTCTCTAAAGAGCGCTCAGCTTCGAATCGTCGCTTTGACATAAACACTCGCGCATTTAAAGACCTTGATTTAAATGGCAATGAGCTGAATACGATTCTTTCTGATGATGCAATAGCTAACGCAGAACTAAATCTACCCATACTTAATGATACAACGTTTGCAGGTGATGATTACCGCTCAGCACAAAAAACAGATGCTTATTATTTTGAAGCTGATTTTTTCTTCAATAATAAATGGCGTTTGACAGGTGGCTTACGTTGGGAAGATTTCAGGCAAGTGTCAGTGCCACTTGACCCGTTTACTGGTGGCTTAGATCCTTCAATCGATTATGATGATTTAGGTAACTTAGCGTTTCAAGAAGATGATATTTATGGTGCGCTTGCATTCACTTATATTCAGGACGACCAAACACAATGGCGTTTAAGCTACGGTGAAACGGTTGTACGTCCTGATTTACGTGAGATATCTGAATCTACTTACATTGATCCGTTAACTGAATATCCTGTTGGCGGTACGCCTGGATTACGTACAACGCAAATCAAAAATTACGATTTCCGCTGGGAAAACTACTTTGATACTGGTGAAAACTTCTCTGTTGGTCTGTTTTATAAAGACATGATTGATCCAATTGAGTCGGTGCAATCTCCTTCTCAAGATGGACCGCCACTTGTACGTATTGCCAATGCTGAAGATGGCTATGTTGCCGGCGTTGAGTTTGATTATCTTAAAGATTTCACTTTCTTAGGTGGTTTTTGGCAAGATGTATTTATGAGTGGTAATGTTACACTCAGTGATTCTGAGATAAACCTAGACCGTCAAGCTATTGTTGATCAAACTGGTGTATCTGCGGCGATCACTAATACTAAACGTCGTTTAACGGGACATTCTAAATATGTTGTGAATATGCAGCTTGGCTATGATGCACCATCAGGTGAACATGCTGCAACATTGGTTTATAACGTATTTGGTGAGCGTATTATTATCCCTGGTATAGAAGGGCAAGATGATTGGATGGAACAGCCATTCCACTCAGTTGATTTGAATTATACTTACTACCCTGATTTTAACTCAAGTATTAAGTTTAAAGTGCTTAATATTTTGGGGCAAAAATCAGAAATTGAATCTGCTGGTACGCTAACTCGCTCAAAAGAAAAAGGGACTGAGTTCTCTGTTGAGTACAAATATCAGTTCTAATTCAAAATAGCCTAGGAAGGCGAATATAAAAACTTACAATAATTGCCCTACCTTGTGTAGGGCTTTTTTTGTGCCGTTATTAATTTCAGAATTAAAAAAAGCATATGAAATAATTTTAAGTTAGCTGTTATTGACTAGTTTTGCAGGGTATAGGGTGCTAGATTAACTGTTCTAAAAATTAAATCTCACGCAATGAATTTTAATTTTTAATGAATTAGGT
The DNA here is from genome assembly GCF_030407645.1 of Pseudoalteromonas sp. APC 3495. Lineage (NCBI taxonomy): Bacteria > Pseudomonadati > Pseudomonadota > Gammaproteobacteria > Alteromonadales > Pseudoalteromonadaceae > Pseudoalteromonas > Pseudoalteromonas sp. APC 3495. The sequence continues at coordinate 17,004 of NZ_JASDDA010000034.1, forward strand.
ATTTCTTATGACTCAAACAGTGGAACAAACAATGAAAAAAGTAGGATTAGTCGGATGGCGCGGCATGGTAGGCTCAGTGTTACTAGAGCGAATGGAACAACAACATGATTTTGCACATATCGACACCACCTTTTTCACCACCTCACAAGCAGGTCAGCTTGGCCCTGAGTTAGCGGGTGCAGCTAAACCGCTTTTAGATGCCAGCGATATTTCTGAGCTTGCAAAAATGGACATTATTGTTACCTGTCAGGGTGGCGATTATACCAATGCGGTGTATCCAAAATTACGTGAATCAGGTTGGGATGGCTATTGGATAGATGCAGCCTCTGCACTGCGTATGAGTGACGACAGTATTATCGTACTTGACCCTGTTAACAAAGATGTCATTGAACAAGGGCTAGAGCAAGGCGTTAAAACCTTTGTAGGTGGTAACTGCACGGTTTCACTTATGCTACTAGCGCTGGGTGGTTTATTTGAGCAAGACCTAATCGAATGGGTAAGCCCAATGACTTACCAAGCAGCATCGGGCGCGGGTGCACGCAATATGAAAGAACTCATAGCTCAAATGGGGGCTATTCATGCAAGTGTTGCACAGCAACTAGATAACCCAAGTTCAGCTATTTTAGAAATTGATAAAATAGTCAGCGAAAAAATGGCATCAAGGGATTTGCCACAAGACCAGTTTGGTGTGCCACTGGCGGGTAGCTTAATCCCATGGATTGATGTGCCTATGCCAAGCGGTCAATCAAAAGAAGAGTGGAAAGCGCAAGTTGAAGCCAACAAAATCTTAGGCTCATCTAAACAACCTGTGCCTATTGATGGTTTATGTGTACGCATTGGTGCAATGCGTTGTCATAGCCAAGCGATGACCATTAAATTACGTGAAGACATTAGCGTAGAAAAAATAGAAGAAATTTTAGCCTCGCACAATGAGTGGGTTAAAGTAATTCCTAATGAGCGTGACATTACCAGTACCGATTTAACCCCAGTTAAAGTAACCGGTACGTTAAGTATACCTGTTGGCCGTATTCGCAAACTCGCCATGGGGCCAAAATATATTAGCGCTTTTACCGTAGGCGATCAGCTTTTATGGGGCGCAGCAGAGCCACTGCGTCGTATGTTACGTATTATTGTTGATAATAAATAATATTTACTTTGAGGGTTAGCATTTGCTAGCCCTTTTTATTTAATAATTAAATCGCTAATATCTTCATGGCCTTTACCAACGTTTATATTATTGCTTCCGGTCATTTTTATTAATTCAAGTGATGAGTTCAGACTTATTGGAGAATATTATGCACAGTAAATTTCATGTTCACGCATTTCTTGATGACGATAGCGAAACCTTTAGTTATGTTGTTTCTGATAGTAACTCTCAGCAAGCAATCTTGATTGATCCCGTTTTAAATTTTGATTATAAATCAGGTCGCAGCTGTGAATCAGGCGCCAAAAAAATCGGCGAGTACCTTCAAAGCCATTCTCTTTCATTAGAGTGGGTTCTCGAAACACATGCACATGCCGATCATATCTCTGCAGCTCCTTATTTTAAAAAACACATTGGTGCTAAAATCGCCATAGGTGAACATATCAAAACGGTACAACAAAGCTTTAAGGCGCTATTTAATCTTGAAAAAGAATTTTTACCCAATGGGGCTGATTTTGACCGACTATTAAAAGATGGAGATAGTTTTAATGTTGGCCAGTTATCGATACGAGTAATGCACACACCGGGGCATACACCCGCCGACTTAGTTTACATTATAAATGAAGAGGCCATTTTTGTTGGTGATACGATTTTTATGCCTGACGTAGGCACTGCAAGGTGCGACTTTCCAGGTGGTAGCTCTGAAACATTATACGATTCAATCCAAAAACTACTCTCGATGCCCGATGAGGCAACAATCTATGTATGCCATGATTATCCGACTGAAAAACGAAATCACCGTTTTGCGGTCACAGTAAAAGAACAAAAAGAAACAAATATTCATGTAAAGACTAAAATAAGCAAAGAGCAGTTTGTTCAAATGCGCGATAGCCGTGACGAAGAATTACCTATGCCTCGCTTAATTTTACCTGCTATTCAAATGAATATTAGAGCTGGCAACCCACCTCCCGCTGAAGATAACGGCATAAGCTACCTTAAAATTCCCTTAAACCAATTATAGTTCAATATCATAATGATTATTCGGATAGAGTAATAAGCACAAATAAATTTATTGTAGCTAGATGATCGCTTTACCATCTCTCATACCTGAATATAGCAAGTTTTTTTTGTAAAATAGGCGTGATAATTTTACGTTGCAACATCGTATAACTACGGTTAAAGCGATTATTGATAACGGGCAATTAATTGGCGCCCAAGGAATGGATGTATCATTAGGCGGGCTTACCGATATTATTGCCGATATTAAATTAGGCGAAACCGGTTATTTAATGTTGATTGAAGATAGTGGCAGTGTGCTGGTGGATGTTAAACACCCAGATTACCGATTTAAAAACTTAGCAGATCTTGAGGGGGGGAAAATACGCCGACTTAGCTAAAAATACCCAAGGGCTGTTTGATGTAGAGATAGATGGTAAACAATATATGGCTAATATTCATACCTCTGCTACCTTAGGCTGGAAGTTTATTGGGGTAGTAGAGAAAGCCGAAGTGATGAGCACGGCGAATACCATGGCTTATACCATATTGGTTATTAGTGCGATATTAATTGCTGTATTTGTTGCTATAGCGAGTTATATTTCTAAATTAATATCAGCCCCTATTGTTGAAGTGAGTGATGGCTTAACTGAAATATCGCAAGGTGGCGGTGATTTAACCCAACGCTTAACAATAAAAACCAAAGATGAAACCGCTAAACTGGCTAATAGCTTTAATTTATTTTTAAACTTGATCAGCGAGCTGGTAACTCAAATTAATGAGTGCGCGCAAAATGTAAGTAAAACCTCATCACAAACCTCATCGCAAGCGGCACAATTAACAAGCTCCACCAGCCAACAGCAACAAGCTTTAGAGATGGCAGCTACGGCTATTAATGAAATGGCTGCCACCGCGAACGAAGTGTCTAGCAGTTGTGCAAATGCAGCGGATTTGGCTGTTCAAACACAGCAAGCATCAGACTTGGGGCAATCGGTTATTACACAAACTGTGGAAAGTGTGGTTCAGCTATGTGAGGTAATAAACAATGCCTCAGCAGATATTACTCAGCTAGATACTGAAAGCGAAAACATTATGTCGATACTCAGTGTTATTCGCGGTATTTCAGAACAAACTAACTTATTGGCCTTAAATGCTGCAATAGAAGCTGCACGTGCTGGTGAGCACGGACGCGGCTTTGCTGTGGTGGCCGACGAAGTACGCGCGTTATCGCAACGAACCGCTGAGTCAACCGAAGAAGTGGCTTCACAGCTTGATAAACTACGCACTATGTCATCTAAAGTTTCTAAAGGTATGCAACGCAGTATAGAAACCACTAATAAAACCGTAGAGCTTGCGCATTCGGCGCAGCAATAATTTAGTGAGATCACGGCATCTATCGTTCATATTAGCGATTTAAATACCCAAATAGCCACCGCTGCTGAAGAGCAACAACATGTAGCTGAAGATATAAACCGCAATGTTACTGAAATTAAAAATGCGGCTGATGAGGTGAGTGATATTGCCGTGACCACCAGTGAAAACGGCAACGAAATGAATCGTCTTTCGTCAATTTTAACGGGGTTGGTGGGTAAATTTAAAGTGTAAGGGCAAGCAAATGCATGCCCTTTTTATCCCTGCTACTTATTTTTAAGTAGTTCTTTTAATTCTGCTAGTTGTGCTTTTAATTCGTTTACTTGGCCTTGGGTGGCAGGGAGTGAGTCTATATCGGCTTGCTCTTCTCGTGCATTGCGATGCTCTTCACTCATCACTTCTAAAATAGCGCCAACCATCATATTTAAAAACACAAATGCAGTTAAAAAGATAAAGGTTAGGTAAAAAATCCAACTTAATTTGTATACCGCCATGGTTTCGTACATCACGTCGGTCCAATCTTCGAAGGTGGCGATTCTAAACAAAGTAAGCATAGAAATAGAGACATCGCCCCACAGTACTGGGTTTATTTCAGCAAACAACATGCTACCTGTGGCAGCATAAATATAAAAAATCACAAACATTAGCAGCGCGATATAGCCCATTTGCGGGATGGCTTTTATTAGTGAGTTCACTAATAAGCGCAGCTCTGGGATCATAGACACTAAACGTAGTACGCGGAAAATGCGTAGTAGTCGAGCAATAAAAATAGTAGAGCCTGCCGCGGGGTATAAACTTCCGATCACGATAATGAAGTCAAATATGTTCCAACCTTTGGAGAAAAAGTCCTTGATACCTTTGCTGGCAATATAGCGAATAATCAGTTCAATTAAGAAAAACACCGTTATGCCTATATCCATCCAATGTAGAACGAGTTCGGCGGTTGGGTGCAATGAATAAGTATGTGCGCCCACGGTCAATGCAGAAACAACAATAACTGCAATAACAAATGATTGAAATAGTTTACTTTTATCGATACGCTGGAACAGCTCTTGTAACTGCGACAACATCATAACGTGCCCTTAACGGTTATAAATACAAAACCAGTGCAATATACAGCAAAAATAACGAAAATCAGTAGTTTTCCCGTTAAAATAGTAGGAATTTTGAATGTTAAATAATAAGTTAAAATATCTATTTTCGTTATCCGCATTATTGGTGTTAGCGGGATGTAGCAGCGATAGCCGCTACCATGAAATTCAATCAGCGCGGTTGGGTGAATGCAGCTACATGGCAGATAAGGAATACCATGAGTGTGTTAAACAACAGCAAGACAGTTACAAAGAATTTAAAGAACAACAAGCTCGCGAGCAGCAATAAACGATGACCAAAACCCAAAAGCAGCTAGATAAACGTATTCGTCAGCAATTAACGCTCGCTTGTGAGCAAATAAAAGATACTGTGGAGGACTTTAGCTTTCTTACCCATTCAGCAGACTTAAACAATTTACCTTCTAAGTTTAAAGTAAGTTGTTATTTTATCGATGATATTGCACTAGAGCAGGCTAAACAAAAAAATCAGTTTTATTACATTGAGCAGCTTATTTGTAATGCGTTAGCCAGCTTGAACATACATATTAAAGCCAATGCCATTTCATTTTCTAAGCAGCCATAATGTGTACGATGGGTTTTGTTTATTCTTCACATTAGCTTGAATTATGCTTTATAGGGCCTTTAAAAGCTTTAATATGGAGTGATTTTATTAAGCAGGCTATAATCCCCAAAAATAGCAAAAGAGATTATATATGGCTGTTCCAACACGTTCACAAATAACACCCGGCACTGAGGTTAATATTGTGCTTAAACAAGATCAACGCAGTGGTACTTTAACCAATGGTATTGTGTCGCGTTTATTAACTAAGTCACCTAATCATCCGCACGGTATTAAAGTACAGTTAGAAGATGGTCAAGTAGGTCGGGTAAAAGAGATCATTGCATGAGCGATTTAACCTTAACTGATTTTTGGCGATTGGTAACTGTAAACGACAGAACCGCAGAGCCTGAGTCTGTATGCCAATCCCTTAAGGCTGCATTGAGTGATTTATCCGACGAGCAGCTTATTGAATTTGATAAACAGTTTAGTATTTGTATGCGCCAAAGTTATACTTGGGATTTATTTGGTGCGGCGTTTGTAATAGCTGGTTGTAATGATGAATATGGTTTTTCTGAATTTCGTTGTTGGCTAATTTCTCGGGGTGAAGCGGTATTTAAAGCAGCGTTAGAAAACCCCGATAGCCTTGCACAGTGCACACCACTTTATTTTTTAAACGAGCAACCTTACCCGTATTTAGATGAGTATGACCTAATTGCAGGTTTGTTATATGAAGAACGTAATGACGATGAGTTACCCTTTATCCCCTCAGGGCTTGAACAACCTAAAGGTAAGCGCTTTAAAGACAAACCTAAGTTTTTAAAACAAAATTACCCGCAATTATTTGCTAAGTATTGGCAGTAATCGCTCACTTTTGACTATTAATGCATTACTTAGGGTTTATGAGTAATGCATTTTATGTTGCTTAGGTTTTGATACAGCTTGCGCTATCCTTCACATCTTTTATAGTAAATCTCTGTTATAGTTAGAAATAGCTAAGCATAGTCACAGTGCTTGATCATATTTGATACACGAGGATAGAGCCTATAATGAAATTTTTCACACTGGTTTTACTTACCATAAGCCTTTTTAGCTGCTATGCAGTAGCAGGCCCAAGTAATAAAACTCGCTTTATTCCGCTGTTACAAACTAAGCTGGGTAATTACGAAGTGACCTCAAGTAACTCTGGGTTATGTACTAATAGCCGATTACAATTTAATAACCCTGAAGATCCTGAGCAAGGTTTTAGCTTAGGCAAAGAGATTTTGTTTAACTCCTTACACAATGGTACTCGTACCATTGAAAAACCAAATTATTGTTTTATTACCAGCTCGCTAAAATATAAAACAGATGGCCTAGAAAATAGCTTACGCATGAGCCGCTGTGATAATCCTATCCATGAAGGAACGATTAAACAAAGCATTACTTTTTTAACCAGCAATACGCTTAAATACACATTGGACAATCCGAGTGTAGAATGTGAATTTATTAAAGTTGCCGACTAACACTGTATTTTTGGAATATCACGCCAACGAGTCGTGTATTGCGGCGATAAAAAAGCCCTGTTCATATGCCAATGATCATTTAATTGGCTGCTCGCCACGCTAAGCATTCCTTTACCGTATCTATGATTAATAGCATCTAAACAGCTCATTAACTGCGGGTTATCGGTTTGCTTATCAAATAAATGATGTTGTTGAAACTGCTGCGGGCTGAGCTCTAATGCGCCCACACCACATTTATAAAATCGAATTCCCGGTTGATATATTTGCTCAAAACTCTTTGATACCGCATTGGCCATAACGCGAGTATCGTTAGTAGGCGGATCAAATTGATGCATAACTGACTTTTTATAAAAGGCGTGTTCATGTGATGAGCTGGCAGCAAAAATATAAATACGATGAGTGAGCGACTGTTGCGCTCTTAATTTTTGTGCAACTACACTAGCATGATTTATTAATGCGGTTCTCACTGCATCGGGGTCGCAAAGGCGCTGGCCAAAACTACGCGTTGAAAAAATAGCTTGTTTGTCTTGGCGCACATCATCCCAGTTTAAACAGGTAATGCCATTGAGCTCCTTAATTGTACGCTCAAGCACTACGCTAAATTGACGACGAATTGTTCTTGGACTTTGCTCAGCCAGCTGCCATGCGGTATTAATATTCATTAGCGCCAGCTTCTTAGCTATACGTTTGCCCACCCCCCAAACATCTTGGCAGTGCATTTGCTGTAAAATAGCTTGTCGGCTTGCTTCATCATCAATCACGGCAACCCCATTAAAGCCAGTTAGCTTTTTAGCAGCATGATTCGCGGCTTTGGCTAAGGTTGGTGTTGGCCCAAAACCAACCCCAACAGGGAGTTTGGTTTCGCGCCATACTGTACGTCTAATTAGCTGACCGTAGTGGTGCCAATCGGTGATTAATGGCTGATAGCCTTTAAAGTGCAAAAACGATTCGTCAATACTGTAAATATGCTGGGTATCACAAAAGCGAGCAATAACGTTCATCATTCTATCGCTTAAATTAGCGTATAGTTCGTAGTTAGATGAGCGCACTACGACCTGATGTTTTGCTAGTAATTGCTTTACTTTAAAGTAGGGGCCAAATTTAGGAATATTAAGCTTACGGGCAATAGGGCATACCGCACATACGCAGCCATCGTTATTGGTAAGCACCACTACTGGTTTTGAACGAATTGCGGGGTCAAATACCTTTTCAGCACTGGCATAAAAAGCAACCGCATCAACTAAGGCATACATGAAAGTATCTCAGGGCTTTGCCGATGTAATCTAATTGAGCGAGTTACCACGCCTTCAAGCTGAAATTCATCAGATTCGGTTAATTGCACGGGTTTATAAGCAGCAGAAGCCGAGAGCAGCCGCGCATTGGTTTTATCTAGCAACTTACATACAAATAAACCATTTAAGTTCGCCACAATAACATCGCCATCTTTAGGAATCTCTGCACGGTCAACTAACAGTAAGTCGCCCTCAAAAATACCAATTTCTTGCATAGAACACCCTGAGGCAACGCCAATAAATGTAGCATCTGGGTGTTTTATTAATAGCTCGTCAAGTGATATCCCTAACTCACTATACTGCGCTGCAGGCGATTCAAACCCGCAAACACCGGCCTCTATATAAATGGGAATAACAAACATAACACAACCTAAAATGCATATACTGTATAAGTGTACAGTATATGCGTTTTGTATCAGTTATGCCAAGTAATGAATGGTAGATCAATCCATGTTTTTGATCATTTGTTGGGCAGTATGTAAAAAGTCATTGATTTGCTGTGGGTTTAAGTTTTTACACATTTGCGCATTTACATGCTGCTCAGCGTTTAATAATTTGTCGTAAAGCGTGCACCCTTGTGCGGTAAACGACAGAATAAAACAACGCTTGTCATGCTCACTGGCATTTTTATGAATTAAGTTTAGCGCGAGCAGTTCTTTCACTAACCGTGCTATTTGGGCTTTGTCGCGTTGGGTTTGATTTACAATATCGTTAGCAGTGCACTGAGGTGTCGCTGCAATAATATGCAGGCAACGCACATGCATCGCGTTTAACCCAAGCTCACCTGCATTAATGGCTTCGCGTATGGTAACGCGATAATTTTGCATTAAAGCAAATAATGTATTAGCCACTGATGAGTTCATAATAACTCCATTATAGTTGACAAAGTCAATTAAATCGTTATAGTTGATTTTATCAACCAATGGGGCGTTGTGCAATTCATCTTTTTTAATGAGGTAAATTTATATGGGTAAAAAAGTACGCAAAGCAACCGTATTAAGCACAAAGCAAATAACCCCACATCTACAACGCATTATTGTTGGCTCAGATGAGTTTAACGACCTGAGTGCCCAATACATTGGTAACTACGTTAAGGTGCTTATTCCACAAAATGGCCTCGTTGACTTTAATATTAAAACTACGTGTATGCGTTCATACACTATAAGACATGTTGATGAGCACACTGGTGCACTTACCCTCGACTTTGTGATAAATATGCACCAAGGTCCAGCCACTAATTGGGCTAAAGAAACAAAAGTAGGCGATGAAGTGGGTATAGCAGGGCCAGGCCCTAAAAAGTTGGATAACTATGATCATTCATATTATCTATTACTTGGCGATTTAACTTCGGTTAATGCAATTAAAGGCTACGTGCAACAATTGCCTATAAACGCAAAAATTGACGCGATTATTCATGCACCAACAAAAGATGATGTGATTAGCTTAGACTCCTCGCGTGATGTAACTTGGTTAATAACAAATAACCCCGATACAGATATGATAAACGCATTAAAATCGCTACCACTTAGTGAGCAACAACCTATTGTATTTATGGCACTTGAAGCCGGATTAGTCCGTAAAGCAAAAACCATATTAACTGATGAATTAGCTATACCGCGCAGTCAAATTGTTGCATCGGGCTATTGGAAAAAAGGGCTTGATTCAGAAGCTTATAAACTAAAGCGCCAACACGCTGCTGCTAAAAATAGCTAACTTAATTTTTGTTCAATCACATCGCTATTTAGCTTTTAAAAGGCAAGGCGCCTTGAATTGACTGTCATACACACCCATCTCTTAGCATAGACTCATTATTTATGGCTAGCGCTATAAATCGCTATTTAATTTGGAGGTACTACTTTGTTATCAACTATTCCTTTTTCGTTATTAGAACTGGCGCCTATGCCTAAAGGCGCCACTGTGAGTGACACCTTAAATAAAAGTACAGCCTATGCACAAAAAGCTGAGGAACTCGGTTTTAATCGTTTTTGGTTAGCCGAGCATCATAATATGCCTGGGATTGTTTGTGCGGCTACTTCAATTTTGGTGGGGCACATAGCCGGTCACACTAAAAAAATACGCGTAGGGTCGGGTGGAATTATGTTACCTAATCATGCTCCTTTAGTTGTTGCTGAGCAATTTGGCACCTTAGAAAGTTTATACCCAGGTCGAATTGATTTAGGGTTAGGGCGCGCTCCAGGTAGCGATCCTGTGACAAGTCGTGCATTAAATAACGATATCAGTCGTGCTGAAAACTTTCCTAATGAAGTGAGCGAGTTACAAACATTATTGGGCCCTTATGAGGGAACTAAGCGCGTGCGAGCAATACCTGGTGAAAACACCAATGTTCCCATTTGGCTTTTAGGTTCAAGTTTATTTAGTGCGCAGTTAGCTGCACAAAAAGGATTACCCTATGTATTTGCGGGGCACTTTGCACCGCGTTTTGTGCATGATGCAATAGCCTTGTATAAACGAGAATTTAAACCATCAAATGTATTAGCTAAGCCTTATGTCATGTTGGCATTACCTTTAGTGGCTGCAGATACAGATGAAGAAGCACAGTATTTATCAACTACATCCAAACAGCGAGTGTTATCGTTAATTAGAGGCGACGAGCTGTGGTTAAAACCCCCAGTAGAAACAATGGAAGGTTTGTGGAGCGAACAAGAGCGCGCTCATGTTGAGAGCTTTTTAGGGTTAAGTGTTACCGGTGGGCCAGCCAGTATTAAACACAAGTTAGAAATGATTGTAAATCAATTAGGGGTTGATGAGCTTATATTCACCAACGACTTATTTAATAATGAAAAACGCCATAAAGCGCTTGAAATTTTAATGCAAATAAAAAACGGTTAAGCAAGCGTACACTCTACGCTTGTTATGCTATTAAACAGATTAAAGTTAATTGAGTCGTGGCCATTTTGTATTATTTTAAAAAGTGGCAATGAAAAAGCTTGTTCTATTTTTTCAATAGAACAGATTTAAACAATCAATTTTAATTATGAATATTGAACGATTATTATAAGGGTATGCAACACAATTCAGCTAAATAAATAGGAAGGTAAAGCGTGAAATTTCAAAATAGTACGACACCCCATTCATGCAACAACTCAGTGCCGCCAAAAGTAGCGCTGATAGCAGAAGGTGGCGGACAACGAGGGATATTTACCGCGGGTGTACTCGATGCTTGGTTAGAGCAAGAGTATGATCCGTTTGACTTATTTATTGGCACATCTGCAGGCTCTCAAAACTTAACAAGCTATTTGGCACGTCAAAAAGGCTATGCTAAACGCTTGATCAGAGGACTTTCGCGTCATAAACGTTTTTTTCAATTAGGTCGCGGCTTAATGGGTAAACATATTGTTGACCTAGATTGGTACTTTGATAAAACTACCGAAGTTAACAGAGCGCTTGATTTTAAAACTGCTAAAGCCAGTTTAGGCGACCGTGAGCTATTAATTACTGCAACCAATGCCCGTGATCGCAAACCTTATTTTTTATCCCCAACAGGGGAAGGCCAACAATGGCGAGAGCTATTAAAAGCGTCAAGTGCACTGCCATTTTTATATAAGCAAGGTGTAAAATTGACGCCGTGGTTAAATGCATTAGCCGCAAATGAATTAGGTAAGACCGAGATACAGTCAGAGTCTGATTTTTACTTAGACGGTGGCCTTGCCGCACCGCTTCCTGTACGCGAAGCCTATAATCGTGGCGCACGCAAAATTGTGGTTATACGCACCGTTGATGAAGCCTTTCAGGCTCAATCAGCATGGATAAGTAAATTAAAATCATTTGTTGAAGTATCTGGCTATTGCCCAAAAACAATAGACTACTTATTACAACATGAGCAAGCCTACGAAGATGAGTTAGCATTTATTGCTAACCCACCAAAAGATGTAGAAATAATCCAAATTTTTGCAAATCAAAAGCTTTATAGTAAGTTATTAGGCAGCTCAAATGATGACTTACGATTTGACTATAAACTTGGTTTAGCAGCAGGCCATAACTACTTAAAAAACCATCACCCAGATCAGGATGATTATAAACACAGCTACATAGCGTAGCTGTTTGTTTATTATCAGCAAGATAATAAATCAGCATTTACTGTGTTCTCATGGCAGTCATTTAGCCGTGAGAAATATTCGGTTTTTTACCTCGAAAATAATGCGCTAACAGTTATTAAAGCACGCGACAAATTCCTTTCTAAAACATTCTTTTTACATCAGCAATTACACTGTAATATAAGTTAGCTTGTTGAGTGAATTTATATTCACCAATAAAGAAAAACAATTCACATCTAATTGGCTTTATTATAAAGTGGCTAAGTCTCTACTAAACTTAAACACTCACGTCGCTAAATTAATACCGTGGCAAATAATAATAAAAAGGAAGCCTGATGTTCGACACGCTGATCAAAAGTGTAAATAGCCTTTTATGGGGCGAAGGCCAAGTACTCATTTACATTTTACTTTTTGCTGGCATATGGTTTTCTGTCCGCTTAAAAGCTATTCAACTCGTTAAATTTACACATATGTTTAGCTTGCTAAAAGGCAGCAGTAAGTGTGATAAAAATAACATTAGCTCCTTTCAGGCGTTATGTACGGGGCTTTGTGCGCGTGTAGGTACTGGTAATTTAGCGGGAGTGGCTGTTGCTATATCACTTGGTGGAAGTGGCGCCATATTTTGGATGTGGGTGATTGCCATACTGGGTATGGCGACCGGTTTTGCAGAAAGCATTCTTGGGCAAATTTATAAAATTCGTGATAGTAATGGCGATTTTAGAGGTGGCCCTGCGTATTATATTCAACAAGGCTTAGGCAGCCGTGCGTTTGCTATTGTGTTTGCCGCCTGTTTATTTTTAGGTTACGGCTTTACCTTTAGCACCATGCAAACCAACACCATTACCGATGCGCTTAATTATGCCTTTGAAATTCCCACACACTATTCCGGCATCGTGATCACTTTGTTAGCCGGTTCAATTATTTTAGGTGGATTTAAAGCTATTGCCCGTTTTGCTGAGCGAGTAGTCCCTGTTATGGGCATCGTGTTTGTGCTTGTTGCTGTGGTAATTACACTGATTAACTTTACCCAAGTACCCAGTATGCTAAAAGATATATTTTTATCCGCGTTTGGCTTACAAGAAGCGGGAGCAGGCGCAATGGGGGCGGCGATTAAAAATGGTATTCAACGGGGCTTATATTCAAACGAAGCAGGCGCAGGTAGTGTGCCGCATGCATCGGCAAGTGCCAGCCCCATACCTAACCACCCGGTTACCCAAGGTTACATACAAATGCTAGGCGTGTTCTTCGACACCATTGTACTTTGTAGCTGTACCGCGGTTATTATTTTATTGGCCGATGTGAACATAAGCGGCGAAATGGAAGGCATTCGTTTAACCCAAACCGCTATGACCTCACATTTAGCACAAGGTGGCGTGTATTTTGTAGCCGCTGCCATTACTTTATTTGCTTTTACCTCGGTGGTTGCTAACTACGCCTACGCTGAAAGTAACCTGCACCTATTTAAGCTTGATAACAAAGTAGGGCGCGGTATTTATACTTTGCTTTATTTATCAATGATGTTGTGGGGCGCATCAGCCACCTTAAAACAAGTATGGGATTTAGCCGATATTGCCCTAGGGTTAATGACAGTGGTGAACGTAATCGCTATTATACTGTTAACACCGACTATTTTGTCTGTTACTAACGACTACCACGCACAAAGAGACAAAGGCATAGAGCCTGAGTTTAAGGTAAAAAACGTAAAAGTGCAGGGCAAATGTGAAGACGGAATTTGGGATTAAGATTAAAGTTTAAAATTTTATATTGCATAAGTATTCATTTTTAAGTTTGGCTTTAACAACATTAAACTGCGACTCTACAGGTAGTATTTTTAGATGATCGACATTTTTGCAGGTAAAACTGCAGCAAAAATAATAAACGAACAAGGGTTTAAACCCGAGCTTTTTACCTCGTTTTTAGGGGCAAGTGGTGGCCCTAAATGGTTTACCTTATTTGGCTTAGACAAATATATATTTGGCGAATTTTTTAAACATCGCACCCAACCGCTTAATTTAATTGGCTCATCGGCAGGGGCTTTTCGTTCTGCGTGTTTTGCACAAAACGATCCAGTTAAAGCCATTGAACGTTTAGCAAAATCGTATTCGCAAACCCGATATTCTAGTAATAAACCCACCCCAACTGAAATTACCACTAAAGCCCGCGCATTACTTGAAGATGTGTTTGGTGATAACGGTGTCACTGAAATTATAAATAATCCGGTATTTAAAGCGCATTTTATTGTCGCAAAATCTAACGGCTTTATTGCCAGTGAGCATAAATTAATACAGCTTTTAGGTTTATCAAAAAGTTATATGCTTAACCGCATTAATCGAAAATTATTAGGCTCGCAATATGAGCGTTTTATTTTTGGCGCGCCCAATAGTAATTTAAGTATTACCGACAGTTACAATTTTAAAACGCAAAACATAGTCCTTAGCCAAACTAATTTAAAAGATGCCTTATTGGCATCGGGCTCTATACCACTAGTAATGCAAGGCATAAAAAATATTGCTGGTTCGCCACCAGGAATTTACCGCGATGGCGGCATTATTGATTACCACTTTGATTTAAAAATTAATAACCCAGGCTTAATTTTGTATCCGCATTTTAATTCAGATCCAAAAGCAGGGTGGTTTGATAAAAATTTAAAACGAAAAGTCGCACCACAAAATTATGATAACGTTGTGATGATCACCCCATCAAAAGAATTTGTCGCGGGTTTACCTTACGGAAAAATCCCAGACAGAAACGACTTTACTGATCTTGATGCAGACACGCGTATTAAATATTGGAACACCGTTTTTAGTGAAACTGAGAAACTGGCTGAGGCGTTTGATAAAAAATTAAATGCTGAGAATTTTGATTTGAAGTTATATAACTAATTTAACTTTAAAAATTAAAATAACCATCTCAAGCGATATAAATAAAAGAGTGTAAGCCTTTATATTAAAGTGTTTAAGTTTTAAATATATTTAATAGCTAGCTTTTTAGGTCGGATAAATAAATATTCTAAGTTTTTTTGTACTTTAAATATTTTATACATATTTTCTGATATTCATTACACAATGAAAAGAGAATAATAAGCATTGAATAATAGATTTTATAAGCGTTAAATTATTTTAGCTGATAGCTGATAGCTGATAGCTGATAGCTGATAGCTGATAGCTGAAAACCCATAAATTACGTTATGTTAAATTGCGTAATTTAAATTAAAGTGGGCGTAATAATACAAACTAGCCCACTTATGAGAGGGTTTTGAGGTCTTAATTTAGCTCAGAATCGACCCAAAATTTAGTACCTTTTAAAACAGCTTGCAGTGCAAGGCCACTTTCGGTTAAAGAGTAAACAGTAACTTGGTCAGCAATAGCTTCGGCAACTAAAGCACCACCTTTATCTTGGTATTTTGCAGCAGCATCGGCATTACCACCGAACGCCCAACCATGTTTAATAAATCTATTTAACGCTGCTTGATCGTGAAAAACCATCACAATATTGAAATCTTTAACACCTAAACCTAAGCCTAAACCAGCTTCACCCATATTCATATAGGTAGATTTTCCGGTTAGGTTATTTTTTACTACACCGTACCCACCACCAAAACTGGCTAAAATAACGTTTACATTTGCATTATCAAATACAGCATAACCGGCAGAGTTTGCAATTTGAGTTTTAACATCTGGTTTTTTTTCGTATAGAGCAGTTAATGTATTCGATTTCATACTTTGTACTAAAGCACGTTTTTCTCCAGGGGAAGCACTGCCTGTAGTAGCGCAACCTGTTAATAAAACGCTAATAACGAACATGCTCAACAGAAGTAATTTTTTCATGATTTTTCCTTTAATAAGGTATATGGTTAATAAATCTGCGTTTAGCATAAATATCAAAAATTCATTATGTCCAATACTAGACAGTATCGGACTTTAAGGTTAACCTATAAGTCTATTATTTTCTTATATATTTTACTATTATGCTTGTTGCTCTGGTCGATACATTAAAACAATTACGTTATCAAATAGCTCATCTTGAAGATAATACACTCTCATCAGAATATCCAGAACTAGCCTCTTTTATACAGCAAGTCAGCTTGACTGTAACTGAATCAAAGGCTGATCTTAATTTTTTATACCAGTTTTTATATGTTTATGGCCGAAAATCTGAGGCAACCTATAGTCGTTTTCGTAATGAGTTGGAACGTTTTTATTTATGGTCATGGCTTATAGCTGAAAAATCTGTATTTGAACTTAAGCGTGAAGATATTGAAGCCTATGTTGATTTTATGGTTGAACCGGATAAAAAATGGGCATCTACATCTGTTCAATGGCGTTATAAAGATGAGCAAGGAATTCGTCGGTTAAATCAAAATTGGCGCCCTTTCATGTTAAAAGAATCTATTGCGAGTCAGCAAACATTATCGGCCATGTTTACTGCCCTCAATGTATTTTATAAATTCGCTATTTTAGAAGAAAAAACCTTTGCTAACTTTGTACCTGTTGTTAAAAAAAATAGTCCCTACTTGGTTGTGCAATCGCAAATACAAATCCCCGATACATTAAGTGATATTCAATGGGAATATGTATTTGGCGTTACCCGAGATATATGCGAAAAAAAACCAGAGTATGAAAGAAACTTATTTACCCTCGCCTGTTTAAAAGGACTCTACCTTCGTATTTCAGAATTATCAGAGCGACCACAATGGTCACCTGTTATGTCTCATTTTTGGCAAGATAATGATGGTTTTTGGTTTTTACGAATAATGGGCAAAGGAAATAAATTACGCGATGTAACATTAAGTGATGATTTTCTTGAGTATTTAAAACGTTATCGCTTGTATCGAGGCTTGCCTGCTCTGCCCCGCGTTGATGAGTCAGACCCGCTAGTTCATAAAATTCGTGGTCAGGGTGGAATGACCGTAAGACAAATTCGCAGATTGGTACAACAAAGTTTCGATATTGCGCAACAATCTTTACTTGATGATGGATTTAAAGATGACGCGGAACAATTAGAAGCGGCCACTGCGCATTGGTTACGCCATACGGGGGCAACGCATGACGCACAAACTCGCCCTTTAAAACATTTATCTGAAGACTTAGGCCATGCAAAAATTGCTACAACCGATCAAATTTATATTCAAACAAATATAAAAGAGCGGGCTAAATCTGGAATTAAAAGGAAAATTTAATGGAATACTTAGTGATCTCATTTATTGGCGTTTTATTTTTAGTTTATTCCTTAACATTTCGCCAACTAGAAAAAACCGAAGTAACGGGGCCAATGTTTTTTGTAATTGGTGGGATATTGCTTGCCACACTTTTACCTAACGAAAGTAGCAGAATAAAAACCGGCATAGATTTTTTACTGCCCTTTATAGAATTGACACTCAGTATATTTTTATTTTCTGATGCGGCTAAGTCAAAATTAAGTGTTTTAAGACATAGCTTTCAGTATCCGAGTTTACTGTTATTTATCGCCCTCCCCTTAACGTTATTACTTGGGATTGCCGTTGGGTTATTTTTGTTTGCCGATTTATCTGTTATTCAAGCGGCGTTACTTGCAATAATATTAACGCCTACCGATGCGGCGTTGAGTAAAGGGTTATTGGCAAGTGCGCAGGTACCTGAAAAAATTCGTGAAGGAATAAATACCGAAAGTGGTTTGAATGATGGTTTATGTGTTCCTATTTTTTTAATATTTATATTACTGGCAAAAAATCCTGAATCTGCAATTACAGCAACGCAAACGTTAAGTGTGTTTGGCAGAGAACTTGGTTTAGCCTTATTAATAGCCTTTACAAGTACCGCTATTTTTATTCCGTGTTTAAATTTTGCAATGAAGCGCCATTACTTTGCCCAAAACACGAGTCCTTTTTTACTATTGGGTTTTGCTATGACTGTATTTTCACTTACGCAATATTTTCATGGCAGTGGATTTATTGCCGTATTTGTAGCGGGGCTTTTATTTGATAAATACGCGAGTACTAAAATAAACAAAGAGCTGATTGAAGACTCAGAGCATATAGCTGACTTTTCCTCTTTAATGATTTGGTGTTTATTCGGTTTTGTTTGTGCTTATTTAGTGATCCCGAAATTAAATACTGAAATAGTAATTTACGCTTTACTCAGTACAACACTGATCAGAATAATACCGGTTATGCTGTCATTGCAATTTACAGCACTAACAATTAAAGAGCGTTTTACATTTGCTTGGTTTGGGCCAAGAGGATTGGCCTCAATTGTTTTTACCTTAATGGTAATAGACACACAAATAGAAAACAAATTTCAAATTGCGACCATTGCCATGACAACAATTTTATTTAGTGTGTTTATTCACGGTATTAGTACAAAACCTATAGCAGATAGTTTTGCTAAAAAAACTAAATAAATATAAGCAAAATAAAAAGGCGTACTTAATAATAAGTTACGCCTTTTTATTTTCAGCTTAATTAATTAAATTATTAACTAAGTACATTTGCCAGTAACTCTATCGGATGCTTGGGTTTAAACTTTTCATAACGTTTAACTTGGCTGCGACATGAGAATCCCGTTGATAAAAGTTGCTCAGGTTTATTTTTATCAACAATAGGTTTCCAACTCATTTCGTAAAGCGATCGAGAGTTATCTTGGTTTTGTGCTTCGTGGCCATACGTACCTGCCATTCCACAACAACCCGTATTTGTAGTATTTAATGTCAAACCAAGTTCATCAAAAATAGTTTTCCAAACACTTGCCGCTTTTGGTAAAGCGGTTGTTTCAGTGCAGTGGCTCAATAACGTAAATTCAGTATTTAAATTTTGTTTAGCCGTTAACTGTTTAAACGATTGTGTTTCTAGCCATTCATGGGCAAGTAGCACATGAAAATCACCACGGTTATTTTCTAAAATTGTATTATATTCATCGCGATAACACATCACTAAAGACGCATCTAAACCTACTAATGGCGCATTGATCTCGTTAAGTTGATTTAGAAATTCTGCAGCATTTTTAGCTGTCACTTTAAACTCATGTAAAAAACCTTTCACATGTTGAGGCTTACCATTGGGTTTAAATGGTAACAACATGGGTTTTTTTCCAAGCTGTGTGATCAGTGTAATAAAGCTCTCAACCAATTCGGCTTCGTAAAAGCTGGTAAATGGGTCTTGAACAATAAGTACATACTCATTTTGCTCATCGGCGCTTAATTTTTTAAGTAAATTTAAATCAAATTTTTGCGCTTTGTTTATACGTTTACCGAGTGCTGGAATACTTAGCTGCGGGGTATCAACATAACCGACCGTTTTTTTAATGATGCTACTAACCAATGATGTTTTTACAATTGGGTTAATAATCCGAGCAAATTTTGACATTAACGGTGCGCTATTTTCGATATTACCCACTAAATAATCTTTAAGTGGGCGCGCATAATAACTATGGTAATAATTTAAAAAACGAGCTCGAAAAGTTGGTACATCTACCTTTATTGGGCAAGCGGTAGTACACGCTTTACATGCTAAACACTCGTCCATTGATGCTTTTACTTCGTGAGAAAAATCGTAAACGCCTTTATTTTTTTCACGGCTATGAACAAAACGCTCCCACCAAGTGATCACTTCACCTTTGTTTAGCTCTTTCTCTACTTCAAGCAAATTAACATCTTTTGACTCTTGAAGTCGTAACCATTCACGCATTAAACCCGCGCGACCTTTAGGTGAATTACGGCGATCGCCGGTCACTTTATAAGATGGGCACATTGGCGAGTTTTCATCATAATTAAAACACAAGCCGTTACCATTACAGGTCATTGCATTGTTAAAACTGGTTTTAACATCAATAGAAATTTGCTTATCGAAGTAAGAACGTTTCTGCCCATCAACACTAACTAGTGAGTCTTTACTTTCAATTGGCGTACATATTTTACCGGGGTTTATTTTATTATTAGGATCAAAAGCTGACTTTATTTTTCGTAATTGAGTAAATAAATGCTCACCAAAAAATTCAGGGCCGTATTCACTTCGGTATCCTTTGCCATGCTCGCCCCACATTAATCCACCGTATTTAGCGGTGAGTTTTACTACCTCATCTGAAATTGTACGGAGTAATTTTTCTTGTTCTGGGTCGCACATATCCAGTGCAGGTCTAACATGTAATACACCGGCATCAACATGGCCAAACATACCATATTGTAAATTATGACTATCAAGTAGCGCTCTAAATTCGACAATGTAATCGGCTAAATTTTCAGGCGGTACGGCAGTATCCTCTGCAAACGCGAGGGGCTTTTGGCTTCCTTTTACATTACCTAATAAACCCACTGATTTTTTACGCATTGCATAAATTTTTAGTATATCGCTTTTATCGCTTGTTAACTGATAGCCAATAACCCCATTAGTTTGGTTTTCAACACACTCATCTAATAATTTACATAAAGTGTCTACTTTGTCTTTTATATCTTGTGGTGATACAGCATTAAACTCAACCATGTTGAGTCCTTGCATATCTTTATTTGGTACATCGGTTATTAAGTCCGATACTGAATGCCAAATAATGTCTTCGCGCGCGAGATTTAATACTTTGCTGTCAACGGTTTCAACCGAGGTAGCACGGGCATCAACCAAAAATGGTGAATGGCGAAGTGCAGAATCAAAACTGTCATATTTTATATTTATGAGTGTTTTAAATTCAGCAATGGGTGTTAGATTTAATTTCGCCTCAGTAACTATACCTAATGAGCCTTCAGAGCCTGTAATTAGTCGACTCATATCAAAAGTTTGTAAGTCTTCACTTAGTACATGCTCTAGGTCATACCCAGTTAAGAAGCGATTTAATCGTGGGAATTTGGCTAATATAGCGTCGCGTTCACTAATTGAAATATCTAAAACTGTTTTGTATATTTGCCCAATTAATGTGTCTTGATCGGCAATTATTTTTGCTTTTTCTATGTCTATTGGGCTGGTAGACATTGCTGTGCCGTCGACTAAATACGTGGTTAGCCCTAAAACATGGTCGCTGGTTTTGCCATAAACTAATGAACCTTGGCCAGATGCATCTGTACTGATCATGCCGCCAATGGTGGCGCGGTTACTGGTAGATAAATCGGGTGAAAAGAAAAATCCATACGGTTTTAAAAAGTCGTTAAGTTGATCTTTTATCACGCCCGTTTGAACTCGTACCCAACCTTCTTCTACATTTATTTCGAGGATTTCACGCATGTAACGTGATAAATCAACCACAATACCTGGGGTTAAAGACTGTCCGTTAGTGCCTGTGCCGCCACCGCGAGGACCAAAAGTTAACGACAAAAACGGGTCATGAGATGCAGTTTGTAAGGCAATTTGAATGTCTTTTTCGTTTTTTGGAAAAATAACACCTTGTGGAAGCTGCTGGTAAATACTGTTATCGGTTGATGCAGTCAGCCTCGTTGCATAACTGGCGTCTGTATCTCCAGTAAATCCTTGATTTTGTATGGTATTTAAGTAATTTGCAACCAATTCGGTCGCGGCATCTTGTTGTGTAATCGTTGCTATCATGGCGGCGCTTTTTAATGCATTTGTGTAATTATATCATGGTGATGGCTAATAGAAATTGAAGATTTTACAGTTTGTAACACTCTTTTAATCGTAATATGAGCAGCTCTAATTATAATCAAATTAAACGCCTACTATGAGGTTTATATGAAAAAACTACTTATACAGATCAGCGGGACACTGTTTATTTTATTAGGACTACTATTTGCCGTAGTACCTGGGCCTTCGTTAATATTTTTTATTGCAGGTTTACTGTGCTTTTCTATGTATTACCCAAAAGCGAGAGGTTATTTAGCTTGGTGTCAAAAAGCGCTTACTCGTTTATGTGCCTATTTAGATAAAAAATTAGCAAAACACACATTTTAAGCCATAAAAAATGCCAGCAGATGCTGGCATTTTTTTAACAAGGTAATTTATTTAGCGAGTTTATCAGCTAAATATAACCATGTTTCTAGTACTGTATCTGGGTTAAGCGAGACAGAATCAATGCCTTGCTCTACTAACCATGCAGCAAAATCTTCATGATCTGAAGGACCTTGACCACAAATACCTACGTACTTACCTTTTTCTTTTGCTGTTTTAATAGCCATAGAAAGAAGCTTTTTGATTGCAGGGTCGCGCTCATCAAATAAGTGCGCAATTAAACCTGAATCACGGTCAAGACCAAGCGTTAACTGAGTTAAATCGTTAGAGCCGATAGAGAAACCATCGAAGTATTCTAAAAATTCTTCAGCCATTAATGCATTTGACGGAAGTTCACACATCATAATTACTTTAAGACCATTTTCGCCACGTTTAAGGCCATGCTCTTCAAGTAATTCAATAACGCGTTTACCTTCTTCAAGGGTACGTACGAATGGGATCATGATTTCAATGTTAGTCATATCCATAGTATTTCTAACGCGTTTTATTGCTTCACACTCAAGGGCAAAACAATCACGGAAATCTTCAGAAATATAACGCGCAGCACCACGGAAACCAATCATTGGGTTTTCTTCTTCTGGCTCGTATTGCTGGCCGCCCACTAAGTTTGCGTATTCGTTTGATTTAAAATCAGACATACGCACAATTACACGCTCTGGAGCAAACGCACAACCTAGGGTAGAAATACCTTCAACAAGTTTGCCAATATAGAATTCAACAGGTGATTCGTAACCGGCAATCATGTCAGTAATTTCTGCTTTTAATGCATCAGTTTGTGCATCAAAATTTAATAACGCTTTAGGATGAACACCAATCATACGGTTGATGATAAATTCAACGCGCGCAAGGCCAACACCTGAATGTGGTAAACGAGCAAAATCGAATGCGCGATCTGGGTTACCTACGTTCATCATTACTTTCATTGGCAGTTCAGGCATTTCGTCTACGCGTGAAGTTAACACTTCAAAGTCTAAAATACCTTCGTAGATGAAACCTGTATCGCCTTCGGCACATGATACAGTAACTTCTTGACCTGCTTTAATTAAGTCTGTTGCATTACCACAACCAACAACGGCTGGAATACCTAACTCACGTGCAATAATCGCAGCATGACAAGTACGGCCACCACGATTTGTAACAATCGCAGCCGCACGCTTCATGATAGGTTCCCAATCTGGGTCGGTCATATCGGTAACTAAAATGTCACCTACTTGTACTTGGTCCATCTCTTTGATTGAATCAAGTACACGCACAACACCACTACCAATTTTATGACCAATTGCACGGCCTTCAACAACAACATTGCTGCTGCCATTCAGTTGGAAGCGTTCCATTACGTTAGTGTCTTCGTTTGAACGAACTGTTTCTGGACGCGCCTGAACTATATATAGTTTGCCATCGTTACCATCTTTTGCCCATTCGATGTCCATTGGACGACCGTAATGTTTTTCAATGATTACAGCTTGTTTGGCAAGGTTTTGCACTTCTTCATCTGTAATCGAGAATTTGTTTGAAAGCGCTGGATCTACGTCAACAATTTCTACTTGTTTGCCGTGAGCTTTGTCTTGTGAGTAAATCATTTGAATGGCTTTAGAGCCAATATTACGACGAACTACTGATGGCTTGTTTTTAAGCAGCGTTGGTTTATGAACATAAAATTCATCAGGGTTTACAGCACCCTGTACAACCATTTCACCCAAACCATAGCTTGATGTAATAAATACAACATCTTCAAAACCAGATTCAGTATCAATACTAAACATAACGCCTGATGCTGATTTATCTGAGCGAACCATGCGTTGAATACCTGCTGATAAGGCAACACCACGGTGATCGTAGCCTTGGTGAACACGATAAGAAATTGCACGGTCGTTAAATAACGAAGCGAAAACGTGTTTGATGGCTGTCATTACAGAATCAATACCAACAACGTTTAAAAACGTTTCTTGTTGGCCTGCAAAAGAGGCATCTGGCATATCTTCAGCGGTTGCTGATGAACGAACAGCGAATGAAACATCTGCAGTTGTGTCGCCATGTAGCTGGCTGTATGCGTCGCGGATTGCTTTGTCTAGACTAGGTTGGAATGGGGTATCGATAATCCACTGGCGGATATCGGCGCCGACTTTGGCGAGTGTGTTTACATCATCAACATCGAGTGTATCTAAAATGTCATGAATTTTTGCGTTGAGTCCTGATTGTTCTAGAAACTCGTTAAAAGCGTCTGAGGTAGTAGCAAAACCACCTGGGACTTGCACACCTGCGTTAGCTAAGTTTGAAATCATTTCACCAAGTGAGGCATTTTTACCGCCAACTCGAGGAACATCTTGCATACCAAGCTCTTGATACCAGAGAACGTATTCTTGCACGGATCTTTCTCCAAAAAACAAATTGTAGTAGTAACTGTGAGAGTTAAGAAAGAAAACCTTTTATAAAGGTCGCCACCATTCTACACTGGCAAACGTCCCCACGTAAACCGTGATACACTGATTTTAAAATTAAATGTAATAAAAAAGAGGCTTTATGAGAACTGCGTTTTATATTTCAGATGGCACAGCAATCACATCTGAAGTGTTTGGTCATGCGACTTTATCTTTATTCCCTGTCGAATTTAATCATAAAACAATCCCTTTTGTAGAAACTGAAGAAAAAGCACATGAAATAAAAGCGCTTATTAACGCCACGTCATCTAAGCAAGGTGAAAAGCCTTTGGTGTTTTTTACTTTTGTGAATCATAAGCTGTCTGAGATTATTCGCTCAGCGGATGCAGTTTCATACGATTTTTTAAGTACCTATAGTGAAAAAATTGAAAAAGAATTAAATGTAGCGCCAGTACCAAAAGTACACAGAACACACTCTATTCATGAAAAAAGTTATGATTTTAGAATTGATGCCGTTAATTACGCGTTGATGAATGATGATGGTGGCAACATTAAAAACTTTGCGGAGGCTGATATTATTTTAGTTGGCGTTAGTCGAAGTGGTAAAACACCCACCAGTCTTTATTTAGCTTTGCAGTATGGCATTAAAGCAGCCAATTACCCGATCACCGAAGACGACTTAGAAAGCGAAGGTTTACCAAAATGCTTAGTGCCTTATAAGCATAAACTGTTTGGCTTAACTATTGATCCAGAGCGTTTGGCTGCAATAAGAGACAGGCGCATGGCAAATTCAAAATACGCATCAATCAGGCAGTGTCGTATTGAAGTGCGCGAAGTTGAAATGCTGTATAAAAAACATAAAATTGCACATTTAAATTCAACTCACCATTCAGTTGAAGAAATTTCAGCAAAAATCATTTCTGATACAGGCCTTGAGCGTCGTAAGTATTAACAAACTAATGTGTGATTTAAGCGCGTAATCACAGTTAATACACAAAAAAGCCGCTAAATAAAAGCGGCTTTTGGTATTTATGAGCGGGTATTATTTACGCGCATCTTTTAGTAAATCAGCTACTAAAAATCCAAGCTCTAATACTTGATCAGCATTTAAGCGTGGGTCACATTGTGTTTTGTAGCGCTGAGCAAGGTCATCGTCAGATAAACCGTATGCACCGCCAGTACACTCTGTTACATGTTGGCCGGTCATTTCTAAATGAACACCGCCTGCGTAAGAACCCTCTGCTTTATGAACAGCAAAGAATTGGCTAATTTCGCGCATGATATTATCAAAGCTACGCGTTTTGTAACCTGAGCTGGCTTTTTCAGTATTGCCATGCATTGGATCTGAGCTCCAAATTACTTTGCGACCTTCTTGCTGTACTTTACGCACCAGCGCAGGTAACTTCTCTGGTAATACATCCGCACCCATGCGCGTGATAAGTGTTAATCGGCCTGGGATATTATCCGGGTTAAGCGCATCGATTAAACGGATAAGCTCGTCTGGATCCATACCTGGTCCAATTTTAACGCCAATTGGGTTTTTAATACCTTTAAAAAATTCAATATGGGCATGGTCTAGCTGGCGAGTACGTTCACCAATCCAAACAAAGTGTGCTGAACAATCGTACCAGTCACCTGATAAATGGTCTCTACGTGTTAATGCTTCTTCGTAGCCTAGTAATAACGCTTCGTGTGACGTGTATAAATCAGTTTCTTTTAAGCTTGGCGCTATAGTTGAATTAATACCACACACTTCCATAAATTCTAACGCGTCTTGAATTTTGTCTGCAAGTTGTTGGTATTTTGCTTTTTGTGGATTAGCAGCAACAAAGCCCATGTTCCAACGGTTAACTTGATGTAAGTCGGCAAGTCCACCTTGTGCAAAAGCGCGTAGCAAATTTAGCGTTGCCGCACTGTGATGATATGCAGTCATTAAACGTTGAGGGTCTGGAATACGTGCTTCTTCAGTAAACTCAAAGTTATTTACTATATCACCACGGTAAGATGGCAACGAAACGCCGTCTATTGTTTCTAAGTCGGCTGAACGTGGCTTAGCGTATTGACCTGCCATACGTGCAATTTTAACAACCGGGCACTTTCCACCATAGGTTAATACTACAGCCATTTGTAAGATGGTTTTAAATGTATCGCGAATATTAGCGGCATTAAAGTCGCTAAACGATTCTGCACAATCTCCACCTTGAAGTAAAAAGGCACGGCCTTCGCATACGTCTTCAAGTTGTTTAAATAAACTTCTTGTTTCTTCGGCAAATACTAAAGGCGGTGCACTTTTCAACTGGCTTTCTACCGACTTTAATACGTCTTGATCTGGGTACTGTGGTTGCTGCAGTATTGGCAGTTCTCTCCAGCTATTTGGGTTCCACGATTGCATGTTCATTCCTCATTCCTATTACCTGATGTAATGAAATTAACGTATGCAGTGTGCTTTGTTCAAGGACTAAATACACTATTTACCAATTATTTAGTTATTAGTTAAATTTTAATAAGATTTAAGAGCCTATTTTGAGTTACTTTCGATGAGCAAGTTTAT
>NZ_JASDDA010000035.1:0-42503 GCF_030407645.1 Pseudoalteromonas sp. APC 3495
ACAAAGGGTAATTAAAATATTGGGCATTTATAATTTTTAAGTATAATAAAATCAACAAAAATAAGGATAATACATGCTCAAAGGAAATCTAAAATTAACACGGTTGGCGCTTGGAACCGTCTTTTTTTTGGTCAGCTTAATCATTTATGGTTACTACACTTACTCTGCCATTCAAAGTGATGTAATGCGCAGCATTGACAATCGCTTAATAAATGCAGCCACCAGCGTAAAGTATATTTTAGGTAGTGATTACCACGACAAAACATCGCAAGAAATCAGCTTTACAAGCTATCAAAATAAGGCCGAACAGCTTTCTGCTTTAGCCAATGATTTAAATATAGATTATTTATATTCAATGATATTAATTGATGAAAATATTTATTTTACTGCCTCCAGTTACACCCAAGATGATCAAAATAACGGTAAAGTTACCCAGTATTTAGATCTTTACCCTGAAGCGACGCCAATTAATATGGCGGCATTTTTATCAACGGCCCCTATTTTTGAAGTGTCAACGGCGCATCGTGGTCATTCTAAAACGGTGTATATTCCTCATATAGCAAAAAATGGCAGAACCTATTTAACTGCAGCTGATATTAGCGTCGATAAAATCAATACGGCTTTAATAACACGTTTGAATCAAGCCCTGCTTCATTTTAGTTGCGTACTGTTCATATTGTTATTGGTTTATATTCTTTATTGTTTTGGGGTACGCCGCTCACTAATGAGGGATCATGCTACGGGGTTTGAAAATCATATCGCCTTGGAAAAACAGCTAAAAAAAAGTAATGAGCATCATCTACAAATCGCGATTATTTTGGTTAACGAAATTGATAGTATCAGTCGCTTTTTTGGCACAAAAACAGCCGATGAAGTGATGAAAAAACTACTTAGTCACTTTAAGCAGCAAAACCGTCTGCAATCACGTATTTATCGTATTGCGACCAACAAGCTGGCCATTTTAACCAGTAAAGAAACACCTTTTGATGAGCTTTACAGCATTATTCAATCCCATAATAAAAATACACCTTTTATTACAGACCCATTTATTTATATTACACTCAACGCTGGAGTCGCAAGAGGGAATAAGTCATTACTGCTTAAGAATGCCCACATTGCTTTGCTACAATCAAGGCAAGGTGTTCAACCCATAGTAAACTACTCAGAAGCGATTAACGACGCTAAATCTCTGTATTTATACAATGTAGAAATAGCAAAGGAAATTCGTGAAGCGTTTGATGCCCATCGCGTTGTTCCTTATTTTCAACCTGTTATAGATACCAATACCAATGCCATTATTAGGTATGACTGCTCACCAAGAATAGTGACCTCACATGGGGAGATTTTAACCCCTGATACCTTTTCTAATGCAGTAAATAGGCTGCGTATGGATGGGATGTTAACACGTACCTTATTTACTCAATGCATTTCGCGCTTTCGCAAATCAGCAATCAGCTGGGGGTTAACTGTGTGCGCTGAAAATATTGCAGATCCCACTATTTATGATCACATAGCGTATGAGCTTCATCGCTACCCCAACCCTGAAAACATTACTATTTCAATATTAGAGTCGCAGGTCATTACACACTACTATGAAATAAAATCATTTATTGCGATGGTGAAAAGTAAAGGGGCAAAAATCGTGATGCATTGTTGGGGTAATGAGTTTATTAATACGCTCAATACGTTAAAGATTGAGGTAGATGGCATTAAACTCGATGGTGCGATCACCAAGCAACTGGTAAATGATGAAAATACGTCGCTATTTATCGCCTATATTGCTGATATAGCCCAGCAGCTTGAACTTGAATTGGTTGTTGAGGCGGTAGAAAATAACACGGTTGCCGAGCTACTCAATAAACTAAATGTGACGCTGATGCAAGGTAGTTACCTTGGTAAACCAACGCCACACGTGACTCACTTTAAGCAACAATTAGCTATATAAGATTTATAACAAGCCGGTGGCTTTGCTGGCCACTGGCCCAGTACTTACGTTCGAAAGGGGTAATTGCTTCGTCTGACTCAAACAATTCGGTTTCACATGGATTCCCCGCTAATTCAAGCGCTCTGGCAAACTCTTTAACATAAATATCCCAATTACTGCGCACCTCAAGTAAACCACCTAACTTTACAATAAACGGGAATATAGCCGCCCCATGCCAGCGCCTTTGTATGTGTTTAGACTTAGGCCAAGGGTTAGGGTAAAGCAAATAGTGATGCGTAGGCTGCCAATTAGCAGCCACCGCTAAACGCCAAAAGTCATTTAAGTCAGCTTGCACTAAAATGTATTGACCACTTTCACTTTGTTTATATTCAACATCATGCTTATCAAGTCGATGAGATGACTTATCAATACCTATGACTAACGCTTCAGGATGACGTTTTGCTAAATTAGCGGTGCTCTCTCCGACCCCACAACAGGAGTCTAAAATAAGCGGCCCATTAAAGGCTTGCACTTTAGCATTAACTTCATCAAATGCGGTTTGCGTATGCGTTGCAATTGGCTTTTTAAACTCAGCCTGTAAGTGTTTATTAACTATTTTATCAAGCTTTTCATGAAGTCCCGCTTGATTAGATACAATACTACGTGAATTTGCATCGCTCATTAGTGTCTTAGCCCCACACCTTTTTTAATTAGCGTCAGTGCTAAAGTAAATAGGACGCTGATAAACACCAACAACACACCCATTGCGACCGATAAATCTACATCCGAAACACCTAAAAAACCATATCTAAATGCGTTAACCATATAAATAATTGGGTTTATTTGCGACACCATTTGCCAAAAATCAGGCAGTAAAGTGATTGAATAAAACACCCCGCCTAAATAGGTCAACGGCGTTAAAATAAAGGTAGGGATAATACTTATGTCATCAAAGCTGTTTGCATAAATAGCGTTAATTAACCCGCCCAAGGCAAACACCGCCGAGGTGAGAATAACAGTGGCTATAATCACAAAAATATTATGTATTTGTATATCAACAAAAAATAAAGAAACGCACGTTACGATAAAGCCAACCATAATGCCACGGGTCATACCTCCGCCCATATAACCCAGTACAATGATGTAATTAGGCACAGGTGCAACTAATAACTCTTCAATACTTTTTTGAAACTTAGTTGAGTAAAAGCTAGAGGCAACATTTGAATAAGAGTTAGTTATAACTGACATCATAATAAGGCCAGGGACAATAAACTCCATATAGCTAAAACCGCCCATGTCACCAATACGCGAGCCAATTAGGTTACCAAAAATAACAAAATATAAACTCATCGTGATCGCTGGCGGTACTAAGGTTTGCACCCAAATACGCAAAAAGCGAATGCACTCTTTAATCCAAATACTTTTTAAGGCTACGCCATATTTAAACATTTATTCGCCCCGCCCTTGCTCTAATAAACCTACAAATAATTCTTCTAATCGATTCGCTTTGTTTCGCATGCTCAGCACGGTATTACCTTGTTCAGTCAATGCTGTAAACACCGCGTTTAATCCTTGAGATTTAGCCACTTCAACTTCAATGGTGTGATCATCCCCCATAGTAAATTTGTATCCATCTAGCGTTACGGGTTTAGACGGTTGTTTTAAATCCAATACAAAGGTTTCTTTGTCTAATTTAGCAAGCAGGGCTTTAATCGTGGTGTTTTCAACAATTCGCCCGGTATCAATAATGGCGATGTTTTTACAAAGCAGTTCAGCTTCTTCAAGGTAGTGGGTTGTTAAAATAATGGTCACACCTTGTTCGTTAATTTGCCTTAAAAAGTCCCACATTGAACGGCGAAGCTCTATATCAACACCCGCTGTCGGCTCATCTAAAATAAGTAATTTGGGCTCATGCATTAAGGCACGTGCAATCATTAAACGGCGTTTCATACCACCAGATAAGGTACGCGCTTGCTTATCTTTTTTCTCGATTAATCCAAGCTGCGCTAAGTATTTATCTGCACGTTTATGTGCTTCGCCGCGCGGTACACCGTAGTAACCTGCTTGATTAACGAGTATTTGGCTCAGCGTTTCAAACTGACTAAAGTTAAACTCTTGTGGTACTAGGCCTAAATTCGCTTTAGCCGCCTCAAGGTCGGTATCAATATCGTGACCAAATACTTCAACTTTGCCTTTGGTCTTATTAACCAGTGAAGAAATTACCCCAATAGTGGTTGATTTACCCGCCCCATTCGGGCCAAGTAATGCAAAAAAGTCACCTTCGTGAACTTGTAAATCAACCCCTTTTACTGCCTCTACCCCATTTTTGTAAACCTTGGTAAGGCCTTCAATATTTAAAGCAATATTTTGCTTATTCATTTCTTACCCTCACCATAACCCCAACGCTTCGTGAGATTATGTTCAATATTTAAATGATCTAAAATTCGCGCCACCATAAAGTCAACCAAGTCTTCTATGCTTTGCGGTTGATGATAAAACCCAGGTGCTGCAGGCATAATTGTTACACCTAAACGCGATAATTTAAGCATGTTTTCTAAATGAATTTCGCTAAATGGCGTTTCGCGTGGCACTAAAATAAGCTGGCCTCGCTCCTTTATCACCACATCGGCGGCGCGCTCTAATAAATTATCTGATGCGCCGACTGCAATGGCAGACACAGAGCCTGCGCTACATGGACATACTACCATTTTTTTCGGCGCTGCAGAGCCCGAAGCTACCGGACTAAACCAATTATCTTTACCAAATACCTTTAACTGCCCAGGTTTTGCGTTATATAACAGACTTAATTGCTCTGTGGCCTTGTCTTCATTTGCTGATAGTTTAACATTTGATTCGGTATCAAAGACTACCCGCGCGGCACTTGAAATAAGCACATACACTTGAAACTGCTGCTCAAGCAACACTTCTAGCAACCTCAATCCATATGGAGCGCCTGATGCACCACTAAATGCTAAGGTGATTTTATCTTTAAATTGCACATTATTCTCCGCTGTATTTATTGGCCAAGCCATCAACAAGTTGTTGATGAAGGCCATTAAAACCACCATTACTCATAATTAAAACATGTTGATTTGGCTCAATACTTTCAAGCACTGTTTCGATAATGGCGATTGTAGAATCAAAACACTGCATACCGGCTTTTTCTGCTTGCTCCTTGAGCGACCAGCTTAAGTTTTCTGGTTCAAACAGTAGCACCTCATCCGCATCGCGTAATGAGTCTAACAATGTAAATTGATGAACTCCCATTTTCATGGTGTTAGAACGCGGCTCTAAAATCGCAATAATTTTGTCATTGCCCACTTTGGCGCGCAGCCCCGCAAGCGTTGTTTGTATCGCGGTAGGATGATGGGCAAAATCATCATACACTTTAATGTTATTTATATCCGCTTTAAGCTCCATCCGCCTTTTTGGGCTGATAAATTCGCCTAAAGCCGCAATACTGTGCTCAATAGCTATTCCTACATGGCGCGCTGCTGCAATGGCCATCATGGCATTTTTAACGTTATGCTCACCAATTGCCTGCCAGTTAACTACACCTTGCAGTTGCGTGTTTAATAACACATTAAATTGAGAACCATCCGCTTTAAGTAGCTGATAATCCCAATCATCGCCTAATGTTTCGCTCTCGCTCCACAGCCCTTTTGCTATAACATCGCTCAGAGCCTCATCATCTTTTGGCCACAATACTTTCCCGCTTTGCGGTAGTGTACGTATCAAATGGTGAAATTGTTTTTTAATCGCATTTAAATCTTCAAAAATATCAGCATGATCAAATTCAAGATTGTTTAAAATGAGTGTTCGCGGTAAATAATGAACAAACTTACTACGTTTATCGAAAAAGGCGGTGTCGTATTCATCGGCTTCTATTACAAAAAAAGGCGTTTGCCCAACCCGAGCCGAAAGACCAAAACTTTGCACGATCCCGCCAATTAAAAAGCCTGGTTTTAAACCTGCATATTCTAATATCCATGCCAGCATACTGGCAGTCGTTGTTTTACCATGGGTTCCTGCCACCGCCAGCACCCATGATTTTTGTAGTAAATTATGCTTAAGCCACTCTGGGCCTGAGGTATAAGGCAAGCCTTTATCTAATACATATTCAACACACGGATTCCCTCGGCTCATAGCATTACCTATGACGACTATGTCGGGTGCCGGTTCTAGTTGAGATACATCATAGCCTTGGGTTAGCTCGATTCCTAACTCTTCTAATTGGGTACTCATTGGTGGGTAAACGTTTTGATCAGACCCGGTAACGTGATGACCTAATGATTTAGCTATAGCGGCAATACCACCCATAAATGTGCCACAAATACCCAAAATATGTATATGCATTTACTATCCTTTCATCCTGCGCGGAATGTGCTCTAAGGCGAACTTTAATGGCGCTATAATGCCAAAATTTAGATCAAGTTACCATCAGGGTCTGTTGAGCTTTCTAGGTAAATTTGCAGCAGATGTTTGGTATTTCAACAAGACAGCGCCGATGCGATGTTTGGCGCAAATAAAAAAGCCTCCCAAGGTGGGAGGCTTTTTAAAGATTAATGGCTTATAGCATTAAAAAGAATATTAAGCCGATGCCTAATAACAAACGATAAATAACAAATGGCAGCATACCCATTCGTTCAATCACTTTTAAAAACATAAAAATACAGGCATAAGCTGATAAAAACGACAGCACTACACCCAACAATAAAGCAGTCCAATCAACAATATGATCGCCAAGCGCTAGCTCTGCTGTGTAATAAAGGCCCATCATTGAAATAATCGGAATAGCCAGCAAAAACGAAAAACGGGCTGCACTTTGCTTATTCATACCCAGCATTAAACCCGCGGTCATGGTAATACCTGAGCGAGAAGTCCCTGGGATCATCGCAACGGCTTGCGCAAAGCCAATGATGAGTGCGGTTTTCCAATTAAGCTGATAAATTGTTTTTATTTGCTTACCTTTAGCATCGGCGTACCACAACAACAAACCAAATACGATGGTTGTGGTTGCAATCACCCATGCACTGCGCAAATACAGTTCAACAAAATCTTTTAGCAATAGCCCTAAAATAGCGGCAGGCACAGTACCTAAAATTATCCACCAGCCTAGTTTGCTGTCATCTGTTGTACCTTGTGCACCAAACGATTTAAACCAAGCACCGAGTATATCGGCCACTTCTTTACGAAAATAAATAACAACAGCAATTAACGTTCCTACATGAACGGCAACATCAAATGCCAAGCCTTGATCTTCCCAGCCTAAAATTTGCGACGGTAAAATTAAGTGTGCAGAACTCGATATAGGTAAAAATTCAGTAAATCCCTGAATTAGGGCTAAAACAATTATTTCTATAATACTCATGGGTTAGAAAACTCCACCTTCCATAGTTTTTGTTGAGGGTTGTTATATGCATTCCATATTTGGGCAATCGTTTTTTTTGCTACAGGGTGATAAAAATCAGGAGCCACCTCTGCTAAAGGCTGTAATACAAAGGCATTTTTGGTAATTTCGTCACGTGGTAGTTGAGCTGGGCTCTCGCAAATGACATCATCGTAAAAGAGTAAATCGAGATCCAAGGTGCGCGGGCTAAATTTTTTATCATTTGCTTTGCGACCATTATCGCGCTCTATTTGTTTTAATAACGCACACACATCTTCAAGCACCATTTCGGTAGTGGCAGCGAGTACGGAGTTGTAAAAGTTATTACCGGCAAAACCCACCGCTTCACTTTCAAATACCGAAGAATGTTGTGTATTTTTAAAGTGTTTATTTAACGCCACTAAAGCACGCCTGATATGCTCTGCTTTATTAATATTCGACCCTAAGCTAATAAATATTTGCGCCATTTAAGCAAGAACCTTGTTACGCGTTATTTCTACACCGACGGTTTGCGCTTGTGCAACTGCAGCGGGCTTACTTACTTTTATTGTCACTTGTGGGGTATTAAATTCGGTTAAAATGATTTGCGCTAATTGCTCCACCAGTGTTTCTAAAAGCTCTACCGGTTTAGCCGTACTGTGTTCGATAACACGCTCACTTACCTTAGCGTAATCCAGTGCCAAGTTAATATCGTCGTTTTGCGCTGCGGGCTTGATGTCGCTTAACATTTCAATATCAAAGTACAGGCTTTGTTTACTTTTCTTTTCAAAATCATACACCCCGATAATCGTTTCGACATGCAATTGTGATATAAATACCTTGTCCATTGATACTCCAAATGACTGTAACAAGTCACTGAGTTAATTACATATTGTATCAATCAAATTAATACTGTATATACTTTAATCAGTGTTTAAATATACTAAAATTACTTCTACAATAGAATCGTTACAAAATTGCGAGTAATTTAAGAAGCCCGTAAATTTTGACGCCAATAATAGCTTAAAAGTAATGATTAAAAAATAAGGAAGCGCGTGTTAGTCATTTTAATGTTTGTTTTAGCCTATTTGCTCGGCTCGATTTCATCGGCCATTTTAGTGTCGCGGCTATTCAAACTCCCCGATCCACGCACGCATGGCTCCAATAATCCAGGTGCAACCAATGTTTACCGCTTAGGCGGGTCACTTCCTGCATGCTTAGTTTTAGTCTTCGATATTTTAAAGGGCACAATCCCTGTTTGGGGCGCTTATTTTTTAAAACTCGAGCCATTAGAGCTTGGTTTAATCGCCGTTGCTGCATGCCTAGGGCATATGTACCCATTATTCTTTAGTTTTAAGGGCGGTAAGGCGGTTGCAACTGCATTTGGCTCGTTACTACCGATAGGGCTTTCTTTAGGAGGGTTATTGATTGGTACTTGGTTGCTGATTGTCGCGATTACTCGTTACTCATCACTTGCCGCGTTAGTGGCCGTTACGCTAGCCCCTTTATACACATGGTGGATTAAACCGTTATACACCTTACCGGTGACCTTTATTACGCTACTGATCATTATTAGGCATCGCACTAATATTGTGCGTTTATTTAAAGGGGAAGAACCAAAAGTAGGGACTAAACAAGCCCCTACAGATGATAAGAAGTAATAACTAACCTGAATTCTGGTTAACTATATTGCTTCTAAGCTATCGATTGGCCAGCGCGGTTTAGTTTTCATATCAAGCGTAGCAAACTGCCCCGCTTTTAAACGCTGCATACCGGCATACGCTATCATTGCACCATTGTCAGTACAAAACTCAGTACGAGGGTAAAACACTTCGCCCTTCATACCTTGCATCACACGCTCTAATTGCAAACGTAATTGCGTATTAGCACTTACGCCACCGGCTATTACTAAGCGCTTAATACCGGTTTGTTTTAATGCGCGCTTACACTTAATTACTAAAGTATCAATAACGGCCGTTTGAAATGCATGAGCAATATCTGCTTTTGTTTGCTCATCACTGTCGTTTTCACGAATAGCAATTGAAGCGGCGGTTTTTAGGCCACTAAAGCTAAAATCTAAGCCAGGTTTGTCTGTCATTGGACGCGGAAAAACAAATCGCTTAGCAACACCTTGTTCAGCCATTTTAGCCAAACGAGGGCCGCCTGGATAATCAAGCCCAAGTAACTTGGCTGTTTTATCAAATGCTTCACCAGCAGCATCATCTACCGACTCACCCAATACTTCGTATTGACCAATACCAGCAACTTTTACCATCATGGTATGACCGCCAGAAACCAATAAGGCAATAAATGGGAACTCGGGGACGTTTTCCTCAAGCATTGGCGCTAATAAATGCCCTTCCATATGGTGCACTGCCACCGCTGGGATATCCCAGCCATATGCTAAAGAGCGACCAATTGAGGTACCTACTAACAAAGCCCCTACTAAACCTGGCCCTGCCGTATAAGCAATACCATCTAAATCTTCAGGACCACAACCCGCTTGCGCAAATGCCGCATCAATAAGCGGCAATGTTTTACGTACGTGATCGCGCGAGGCAAGTTCAGGTACTACACCACCATAGTCTGCATGTACTTTTACTTGGCTATATAATTGATGGGCTAGCAGCCCTTTTTCGTCATCATAAATAGCAATACCAGTTTCATCGCATGATGATTCAATGCCTAAAATTCGCATTGTTAATTCTCCTGCCACCTAACAAGGTGTTTAAAACAAATAACTTACAGTGCTAAACCAATGTTAGTTTGGCCATCAGCAAGGACATGCTTTTTCAATGCTTTCACATTTTCAGCAGTGATACGCCCCATTGCTTCTACAAAATCAATTAGTTCACCTAATACCTCTATTTCGTATTGCATCAGTGGGTGTTCACGCACCGCTTTGTTATCGGCAACATCACCTTCAACCGTCATTTGGTACTCAATAAAGCGAGCTACGGTGGCCTGTGATATTTTACTCACATTAACAAACTCTTGCTCATCTTGTGCTAAAAGGCCATGCATTAAACTCAGTAATGAGGTGGCAGCATCGATTGCAGGATAGGTACCAAACATATCAAAATCGGCAAGTTCAGGAACATTAGGTTCTATTTTTTCAACTTGCTTTTCTAAATCAATTTTACTTTTAGGAAGGAGTATTTTTTCCCAACATACATTTAAAGCATTGCGTAAAATAACCTCATCGCCAAAGCCGGTAGCCTCACTAAATAGCCCATAATTAGGCAACATACGCTCTATTAACGCACTGGCCAATACCGCTTTTTGTAAATAATTTAACTCTCTAATACGCTGAAAATTATTCGCTTTTGTCATTCTTTAAGGTCCCACATGACCAACAAAAATCAAATGTTGATCCATTATGCTCATTACAGTTAGGGCACACCCAATCTGGAGCGGATTGTTTTACTTGCTGATAGTTTACCAATATTTCACGTGCATGGCGCTCTTTTATCGCATAAACCTGCACACTTACTTGTGTTTGTTCAAATGGGATCTCGCCCATTGCGCCTTGCAGTATTTCACCTTTTATCTGGCACTCAATTCCCGCATTAAGAATCAGTCCTTTTATTATATTGGCCTCTAAACTATTTTCTGCATTATAAAGCGTCACCCAATCAAATGATGTTACATTTGATTGGCTATTATTAGTATTTTGCAATATCCACCTCATTTACTTTATGTGTACAATAAGCCCGCGTAACCTAAAGCAAATAATATGATTTAAGGACACATTATGACGCTAACTACCCCAGGTTTACTTTTTCCAGCCATCTCATTGTTATTACTTGCCTATACAAACCGATTTTTAGTACTTGCGCAACTAATACGAGAATTGAATGCCCGTGAAGGTGAGTCTATTCGTCCTGTTGTAGTGGCGCAAATAACTAATCTTAGAAAGCGAATAAAACTAATAAGGACCATGCAAGTATACGGAGTGGCCTCTTTTTTATTATGTACGTTATCTATGTTTGCATTATTTATAGAATTTAATACCACGGGCATTATTTTATTTGGTGTCAGTTTAAGCTGCTTGAGCTTATCTTTGCTTACTTCATTATTTGAAATTCATATTTCTTGTGATGCCATAGAAATTGAATTACAAAACATTGAAAATAAGCCTTTAAGTAACCGAGTTAGTAAAAACTTTATTGAGCCTAATCCTAAAAGCAAAAACAGCAATTAACCAAACGAGACTTTAGTAAAGTTGTTATAAAATTGCATAAATTTGGTCAATAATAAAACACTACAGTAATTTAACATTACCCAAAGGTATAACAACATTTTGCAACTATTCTCTTTAAATACGATTAAAAGAAAGTTAATCTTAATAAGTGGTTAAAAACCTTATTTCAACTGATCTGTAGGGATATAAAGTCAGTATTAAATCTGTAATTCCCCTAGCTTACCTATAAAAAAGGACTATATAGTGAGATTTGAACAATTAGAACAGTTTGTAGCACTTGGCCTGCTTCGTCATTTTAGGCAAGCTGCTGAACAAACCCAAATTAGTACATCTGCATTAACCCGTAGCATTCAAACTCTTGAAACGGAGCTTGGCTACGAACTAGTCACCCGCTCTACTCGCTCGGTTAAGTTAACTCAAGCAGGCGAACTTTTCCTCGACTTTGCTAAAAATACGCTCAATGAGCTAGAACAAATAAAGCATCGCGCTTTTCAATCAATTAATGGCACAGAAGAAAAAAAATTAGTGATTGGCTACACCACAACAACCAGCAGCATAGTACCAATCACCTGCGGCGAATTTTTGAGTCAGTACCCGCATATTAAAATTGAAATGCAGCTGCAAAATAAAACTGAGCTTCATAGAAAACTGCTTCAAGGAGAAATTGACATTAGTGTATGCTCGCAAATAGTCAATAGCATTGGTAGCGATATACAATTACCTGATCAACTTATTTTATTTTGTTCAAAACAACACCCTTTAGCAAATAAAAGCGATATTAGTAAAAAAGAGCTCGAAATCTATCCAATGTTCAGTTGTTTTTCGCAGTCAAAACAAGTGCAATCAATGCTTAATGAAGTAATAGACTCGTTAAATAAAGTTTCAACTATTAAAGTAGGTAGTATTGAGCAGGTAATGGCTGGACTTGAAAAGTCAGATCATTTTGCTATTGCAGGTATTGAACACACCAGCTCTGTGGCAGAAAACCATAACTTAATCCAGCTTAAAACGAATAACGATATTAGCCATGAACAACTTGTGGTGCAAACAAGCCAGCAAATAGAGGCAGGTGAGCATGTTGACCACCTACTCTCGCTAATTAAGAAGGTTTCAAGAGCATAAAAAATGACTCCATGCGTTTTATAACAACTATAAATTAGTGGCATTAAAGTTTTTTTTCACTACACTAACGCTCCCTTATATTATGACTAGCGTTAATGAATAACTTTACAGCTGCTGAAATTTACCTAGAGCACATTGAAACGCATGGCTATGCCATTATTGAAAACGCCATTGATAGTGACTTAATATCCGAGTTGATGGCTGATTGCTATAGAATAAATCCTCACTTTAGCCTTGCCGGTATTGGACGATTAAACAATTTACAAATTGATGATTCCGTTCGTAAAGATAAAACCTACTGGTTTGATGGCAGCTCAAATGCACAGCTTAGCTATCAACAAATAATGGAAGCTGTTCGCACTACCCTTAATCGTAACTTTTTCATGGGCTTGTTTGATTATGAATGTCACTATGCAAAGTATACGCAGGGTGATTTTTACAAAAAACATGTAGATGCGTTCAAAGGTCGTTCAAATCGAGTTTTTACCACCGTATTGTATTTAAACTCTCCTAAGAAAGGCGGGGAGCTGGTTATTTACAAGCCAAAAAGTAAAGACATAGAAGTGGTTATAAAACCCACTGCAGGCACTTTGGTATTATTTGAAAGCGAACGCTTTGTGCATGAAGTACTTCCTGCTTTTGATAACCGCTATTCGATTGCTGGTTGGTTCAGAAAAAATGCGTCAATTAGTGGTATTATCGACCCACCCCGTTAAGAAAAAACGGGGTAAGAAAATAATAAGCCTATAAATACAGTAAGTCCCACATAATGATTATTCAAAAACGCTTTAAAACAGGCATCTCGTTGACGTAAATGAATCAAACGCTGTTGATACAATAATAAAGCCGCAGCAACCGCTAACCCTAACCAAAAGCTTGCTCCAACTTGGCTAATAAAGCCGATCAATGTCATTAATACTAAGAATATAACGTTAAGCAACCCTATAATATGGCGATCGTAACTGGCGAATAAAATAGCGGTTGATTTAACCCCTATTTTTAAATCATCATCTCTATCAACCATGGCATACATAGTGTCATAAGCCACCGTCCAGCAAATATTAGCGACAAATAATAGCCAAGCTTGCACAGGCAATGAGTTTGTTGATGCCATAAATACCATAGGAATTGCCCAACCAAAAGCAGCCCCTAATACAACCTGTGGAAGTTGTGTGTAACGTTTCATAAAGGGATAACAAAACGCGAGCCCAAGCGCCCCAAACGATAACAAGATAGTATTGGTATTTAGCATTATTACTAAAATAAAAGCGATACTAACCAGCAGCAAAAACAAACTAACTGCTTCCCCACTACTCACAGCCCCAGTTGCTAAAGGGCGCTGACAGGTTCGTTTTACTGAGCCATCTATTTTCCTGTCAGCAAAATCATTGATAACGCATCCTGCGCTACGCATAACTATTACCCCAAGGGTAAACACAATGAAGTTTGTTAGGCTTGGTATCCCTTCATTTGCTATCCACAGCGCCCAATAAGTTGGCCAAAGTAATAATAAGGTGCCTATGGGCTTATCTATTCGCATTAACTGAACGTAATACGATACATGGTTTACCGATAAAGGGGCTAGTTTCATGAGTATAAATAGGCTCCTGGTAAAAAAACTTCACAAACTAAAAATTTGTAGTCATGCAAAGAGAACACGCTTCGTCGTCCTAATAATATGTGTATGGGTAAATTAAGTTCGCTCACCAGTGATTGCAATGAGTGGTTATCATCAAAGCGAGCAATTTCAATATCAGCGCGCTTTAACGCAGGGTCTTGAAATATGACATCACCCAACGGACGTTCACCCATATTATGCAGCTGATTATTTGTATTGTTGTTTGATATTGGCAACCAGCTTTGAGCATATACAACCGGTTTGTCATCACACAACAATAAAACCTCACGGTTAAGTACGGTGTTCACCTCATTACTTAATAAAGCTTGCTGAGGTTGCGAGAGGTTAACTTTTTGCTCGCTCAGCACCTTTACAGCAAAACGCTGCGACTGGCTTTTTAATTTAGCCGTTAAAGAATGCGGTTCAAATAGCCACTCTTGCTCAGCGTTAGATAAGCCACAGACTTGAGAAGTACTCTGCCAATCAGCAGATAAAGAAAGAGGAAACGTAATCACAATAGCTCTACTTGATAAAAATCAGCAAGATCATAACATTGCTAAGAGATTTGAAAAAGCGCGATTTACTCACTACCAAGCACACCCTGTTATTATAAAAAGCTAATCAACATTTGACTCTCGCTATTGCCTA
Organism: Pseudoalteromonas sp. APC 3495; assembly: GCF_030407645.1. Lineage (NCBI taxonomy): Bacteria > Pseudomonadati > Pseudomonadota > Gammaproteobacteria > Alteromonadales > Pseudoalteromonadaceae > Pseudoalteromonas > Pseudoalteromonas sp. APC 3495. The sequence goes on from NZ_JASDDA010000035.1 coordinate 14,885, forward strand.
TCCCAAACTTGAGTACAGAGTGCCTTTACATAACTCAACAAATAACAGCATCTTGCTGTATCTTATTTACTAATAAGTATAAACTATTTGTAACCAGTTTACGGAAACGCTTTTGAAATGAAAAAAACAGTATTTACAGGCCTTTTTATTCTTCTAGTCAGCTTAACTAGCTTATCAGCACGTGCTGAGTCTACTGTCGGTTATTTTGGGTTTGAGCCAGATATTATTACCAACTACATTGGCCCATCGAGTAAAAAAATGGGCTATGTACGTGTCACTGTTGATTTAATGCTTAATAAAACATCAGATATTGCAATCGTGGAACACCACACGCCGTTACTTCGTGATGCGTTAGTAGAGATTTTATCTAAAGAGCCTGAAAACAAAATAAAGTCTTTAACAGGACGCGAGCAAATACGCCTTAAAAGCGCAGAAAAACTAAAAAGCCTTCTTAAAGAAGAAACAGGGCATGAGATCATCCGTGATCTCTTATTTACTAAATATTTATACCATTAGGCACTTTTTGTTTTAAAAAGCTGAGCGGTATAGGCAAAAGCCATACCGCTAACGAGCCCACCTAAGTGTGCCCAATTAGCCATTCCAACAAATAATACATCTGCAAAACCAAGTACTAACCATACCAGCATAAATCCAACAATTGCAGTTGTAACCAGTGCAGGCTGTTTAGGGTTAAGGGTGCTGTAAATCCAACAAAAGCCTAACAACCCATATACAACACCGCTAAGCCCACCAAAGTTAGGCCCGACCATTAAGTACTGTGCCCAATTACTTATTAAAGCGGTAACTAAAAAAAGTCCGATTAGACTCGACTTACCACATTGCTTTTCAATATTGTCACCCAGTGAAACCCACCAAATTAGATTAAACACGATATGCATGGCGCTAAAATGCACTATAGCCGGGGTTAACCAAGTAAGTGGTGACGCAGGGTTAAACTGCAACGCCATGTAAATAGGTTCAAACGCACCCAATAAAAAGGCAATATAAACAATAATACTCAGTATGCTAACACTTTGATTAAGCCAACTTAAGGCTTTAAACCGCGCGACTAAATTAAGCGACTGGCCTTGATATTTTAATGGTGATTGCGTGCTGCCTACTTGCCATGACGCTTGTTGATAACGTTCATGATTAGGGTTTTTAGCAAATTCATTCCACAACGGTTGCACCGCATGAAAGTCCTCAGGTGCCACACTAATGACAAGCGTATGGCCATCCTCAGTACGAATTTGCCCGCTAAACCCTTGGCTTTTTAAGTAATCTATAAAGCCCTGTGCAGCGCGAGGGTTAGTTAGGCTGCCTAGCTCTATCATCGTGATACTTTATCCTTGTAAGCGGCTTCCCATGCAGTAAAACCGCCATCCATACTGTAAACATCTTCAAAGCCTTGCTCTACTAAGTAGCTGGCAGCGCCTTGTGAGCTCATACCGTGATAACAGACAATAATAATCGGCTGGTCAAACTCTTTTTCCATCATAAATTGGGCAATATTCGCATTAGATAATGCCTCTGAACCCGGAATATGACCCGCTTGATACGAATTAGGATCGCGAATATCAGCAATCACTACATCTTCTTTATCGAGTAGTTCAAGGGTTTGTGCGATTGATATATGTTTAAATGCCATAGTACTCTCTTATAATTACAAAAAAGGCGACAAATGCCGCCTTTAATTCTCTTAACAAGGGGTAATTAATCCCAGTTAAGAATTACTTTACCCGATTGGCCTGAAATCATCATATCAAAGCCAGCTTGGAAGTCATCTATTGAATACTGATGAGTAATAATTGGTTTTAAATCAAGCCCTGATTGAATCAAACTAGCCATTTTGTACCAAGTTTCAAACATCTCACGACCGTAAATACCTTTGATCACTAAGCCTTTAAAAATAACTTGATTCCAATCGACCGCCATATCTGAAGGTGGAATTCCCAACATGGCAATTTTGCCGCCATGATTCATGTTATTTAGCATGGCATTAAATGCACTTGGTACACCTGACATCTCTAGGCCAATATCAAAGCCCTCTGTCATACCCAGCTCTTTAGCTACATCTTCAAGCTTTTCATTCGCGACGTTTACAGCACGCGTTGCGCCCATTTTACGTGCTAAGTCTAGGCGGTATTCATTTACATCAGTAATAACCACATGACGTGCACCCACATGCTTAGCCACAGCTGCAGCCATAATACCAATTGGGCCAGCACCGGTGATCAAGACATCTTCACCGACTAAATCGAACGATAAAGCCGTGTGTACTGCATTGCCAAATGGGTCAAAAATAGAGGCAAGTTCATCGCTAATATTATCTGGGATTTTAAACGCATTAAATGCAGGAATCACTAAATACTCTGCAAATGCGCCTTCGCGGTTTACACCGACCCCTGTTGTATTACGACATAAGTGAACGCGCCCAGCACGACAGTTACGACAATGGCCACAGGTTATATGACCTTCACCTGATACACGGTCGCCAACTTCGAAACCGCGAACTTCTTGTCCCATGTCAATTACTTCACCCACGTATTCGTGGCCAACCACCATAGGCGTCGGTATGGTGTTTTGTGCCCACTCATCCCACTTATAAATATGCACATCGGTGCCACAAATAGCCGTTTTACGAATCTTAATTAACAGATCGTTATGACCCACTTCAGGCTTTGGTGCATCTGTCATCCAAATGCCTGGCTCTGCTTTTAACTTTGATAATGCTTTCATAATTCACACTCAATTAAAAAATCGCGACTTCAGCCGCGATTTAACAAGAAAATTAAATAACACCAATCTCTTTACCAATACGGGTAAATGCTGCAATGGCTGTATCAAGCTGTTCTTTGCTGTGCGCTGCAGAGATTTGGGTACGAATACGCGCCTGCCCTTTTGGTACAACAGGGAATGAAAAGCCGGTTACATAAATCCCTTCAGCCAATAACTTATCAGCCATAAGTGACGCTACTTTGGCGTCTCCTAGCATCACAGGTATAATCGCATGATCTTTACCTGCACAGGTAAAACCAGCCGCTTCCATTTGCTCACGGAAGTATTTAGCATTTGACCATAGCTTAGCGCGAAGCTCACCGCCATTTTCAAGCATTTCTAACACTTTAATTGACGCCGTTACAATTGAAGGCGCTAACGAATTTGAGAATAAGTAAGGACGAGAACGCTGACGTAACCATTCAACAATTTCTTTTTTACCTGAGGTATAACCACCCGAGGCTCCACCTAGTGCTTTACCTAAGGTACCAGTAATAATATCAACACGATCAAGCACGTTGCAGTACTCAGGTGTACCTTTACCGTTTTCGCCAACAAAACCAACTGCATGTGAGTCATCAACCATAACAAGTGCATCGTATTTATCAGCTAAGTCGCATACGGCTTCTAAGTTACAAATAACGCCATCCATTGAGAATACGCCATCGGTTGCAATTAATTTAGTTTTAGCACCGGCTTCATCGGCTGCCATTAATTGCTTTTCTAAATCAGCCATATCGTTATTTGCATAACGGAAACGTTTTGCTTTACATAAACGTACGCCATCAATAATAGAAGCATGGTTTAATGAATCAGAAATAATCGCATCGTCTGCACCTAATATGGTTTCAAACAACCCCGTATTGGCATCAAAACATGATGAGTACAAAATGGTGTCTTCAGTTTCTAAAAATTGACTGATTTTTTTCTCGAGCGTTTTATGAATATCTTGTGTACCACAAATGAAACGCACAGAAGCCACACCAAACCCATGGTCATCTAAGCCTTGTTGCGCCGCTTTAATAAGCTCTGGGCTGTTAGCTAAACCTAAGTAGTTGTTAGCACAAAAATTAATAACTTTTTCGCCTGATGCCACTTCAATTTGAGCTTGCTGCTGCGAAGTGATAACACGTTCATTCTTGTACAAACCTTCCGCTTTAACGTCTTCGATTTGCTGTTGTAATTGGCTAAAAAAAGCAGATGCTCTCATCTGTGATCTCCATTTGGTTGAACGGGTTAAACAGCAGACGTGTTGCTGCTATTTATAATGCGGGTATTGTAAAAGTTTAAGCGCCAAATTGCACTGTTTGTCATTCGTCGCAAATTGCCTAACTGGCAGGAAAAGCTGCCAGTTTACAGGCTTGAGATGTGTACTACGTTAGATCAGCAAATAAAGCCGGAAGGTCGTTGATTGAGTCACAAACATAGTCAGCAAAATTTACAGCTTTGTCATCAAATTTTTGCCCTGAACGTACCAGTACTTTGGTACGTACATTAGCGCTAATGGCAGCGTGCATGTCACCTAATTTGTCACCCACCATCACACTAAGTGCAGGGTTGATATGATGATCTTCTATTCCTTGAAGTAACATGCCAGGCGCTGGTTTTCTGCAATCGCACTCTTTTAAATAATCTGGTAATGCGTTTTTAGGATGATGAGGACAAAAATAAACGTCCGTAATTTCAATTTGATGAGCGCTAAACTGCGCTTTCATCCACTCGCTAAGCGCTAAAAATTCGCTCTCAGAATAATAACCACGGCCAATGCCTGACTGATTAGTCACTATAATTATTTTATAGCCCGCATCATAAAACGCTTTGCATGTTGAAAACACACCGTCTATAAATTCAAACTCTTCGCTTTTAAACACATAACCATGGTCAACATTTACTACGCCATCTCGATCTAAAAAAAGCGCCTTGTTAGTGTTTTCTTGATTCATAACAGTGACTCTTTTTTAACAACATGATCAAACATTTGTTTTACTACATCGGTGGTTATTTGACTCATTAAATCATCGCCTTTAACACGAGTACCCCAAGGCAATTGCTCGGCGGTTTTACCTGTTTGCTTTACTAAGTTTTGATGGTAAACCTCAACCACGTAGTCTTGGTATAAATAAGGCCCCGTACGCGCTGGGTTTGAATGCGCATATAAACCAATAACGGGCGTACCCACAGTCACCGCCATATGAGCTGGGCCTGTGTCAGGTGCCAGTACTAAGTCTGCACGCTTAAGTACGCACAATAATTCTTTGAGTTTTGTTTTACCCACCAAGTTCAGAATGGGTGAATCAGAGTGTTTAATGATGTTATTTGCTAAATTAATTTCCAGTTCAGTCGGTCCACCAGTTAATACTATTTTAAACCCCTGTGTATGTGCATAATCCGCAAGCGCAGCATAGCGATCGGCTAACCAGTTACGCTGTGCTTTACTTGCTGCTGGCGAAATAACAAATAGCTTATTTGATAAATAATCGTCACCTAACAGCTCATCCGCTTTAGCTTGATCTTTGTTGGTAAAGGGCATATTCCATACAGGGACATAATCATCAACACCAATCGCTTGGGCAAAGCCTTTAAATCCCTCTAAAACATGCGCCTGAGATTGGGCTTTAATGCGTTTATTAATAAATAAACTATGTAGCTCTTTTGAACGAGCCCAGTCAAAGCCAATTTTAACTTTGGCAGGAATACAGCGAGCAACAAAACCTGCTCTTAAAGCCACTTGCATATTAAGCAGTACGTCAAAACACTGCCCTTTAAAGGTTTGCTTTAACTGTTTCAGTGCCGCTTTACCTTGTTTTTTATCAAATACAACAAGCTCAACGCCTGGTAAGTCAGCTAACAGCATCGCCTCGACCTTACCTATAACCCATGTAATTTTGGCATTTGGGTGTGCTTTTTGAATAGCTTGTACCGCACTTACTGCATGGCATACATCACCAATAGCAGAAAGACGTAAAATACAAATTGAAGTGTAAGTAGGCGCTGAAGTCACACGTTTCCTTGGAGGTAAAATAATAAAACCTGATCTTAAATTATAATCGCGTCATTGCAAGTACTTATCCTTAGCGTTAAAACACGTTAATATGTGCACATATTAAAGCGAACCCTATGAGCTATGTTTAATCAACACGTCAAAAATAACCATGTCATTTTGAGCCATCCTCAATATAGCAGCCAGATAGAGTTAGATTGGTTTAGCCCCGACTTTTGGCAGCAACAGCAAAAAATTGTTGGCGCTAAAAAGGGACGTGCAACCGCATGGTTTTTTAAACACGCTGATTTAACGGCTGTGTTGCGCCATTATTGGCGTGGCGGCCTGATAGGAAAGCTACTCAGTGATCAGTATTTGTACTGGGGGCTTGAGCATACCCGTGTTTATAAAGAGTTTAGCTTGATGACACAATTAATAGAGCTAGGTTTAAATGTACCAAAACCTATTGCCGCTAAAGTGAGCCGCCATGGTTTTATTTACCGAGGTGATATTATTACTGAAGCGGTTAGCGGCGCTAAAAGCGTATTAGATATACTGATTGAACGCGCATTGAATGATATTGAAATAAAAAAAATAGCGCAAACTATTGCACAATTTCATAATAAAGGGGTTTATCACGCTGATTTAAATATTAATAATATTTTATTTGATGACAGTGGTAACGTTTTTATTATCGATTTTGACCGCGGCGAAATAAAAACCCCCGATAAAAAATGGCAACAAAGCAACATGTCTCGCCTACAGCGCTCATTTTTAAAAGAGCAAAGCCGCAATAGCAGCTTTCATTGGCAAGAAAACGATTGGCAAAGTTTAAGTAAACACTACCATAATGGGTTAACCTAATAAAAACTAGTTTGCTAACGCTAAGTATTGCTCTGTTACTCTATCGGCACACACCTTTTCTAAAATAGCTGCGTTGGTTACATTTGGGTTATCTGCGAGCACTTGCTTAACTGCGAGCGCTAGGAGCTCACCTTGGCCAATAGGTACTAGATATTTACTTAGTTCACCCGTAAGTATTTCACTTGGACCATGAGGGCACTCAGTACTGACAGCAGGCGTACCTACTGCTAAAGCCTCGACTAGCACATTACCAAACCCTTCAAAGTCTGAACTTAACAATAAAGCTTTTGCCTGCTTTATCCAGTTATATGGGTTTTGTACAAATCCCGGAACAATAAGCTGATTTTCAATACCATATTCTTTGGCTAACTTTAATGCCTTTTCTTTTTTGTTACATAACAGCACTAATTTGTATTTTTTATCTAACTTGGCAAATGCAGAAAATAAAATATCATGGCGTTTTTGTTTAGCTAAACGTCCCACATGAATAAGATAGGGAGAATCGGGTATATTTGTATTCACCTCATTAGCTTTATCATTGATTGTTTTAAAATTGAATGGATTATAAATAGTGGTAATAGCACTTGGGGTTATTAAGCTGCCTTGTTGTATTTCTTCTTCAACCCCTTTGGACACGCAGATCAGTGATTTACCATTAAGATTTTGTTTACTCTTTTTAAGATATAAGTATGAAAGCGGGCCTAGTTTTTTTTGCCTAGCGAGCTCTGCATTAACTGAGTTATGAACAACAAAATGGATATTTTTTATTTTACTCTGCGCTAATAAGTTATTACTACGATCTAAATTAGAAAGTACTATATCAATAGACCCAAGTTGCCGTAACTTTTGCTCAAACCATGACTCTAACACTCTGATATTCTTTTTTATCTGCCAAAATCGATCTACTTTTGTTGCTCGACCTGAAAATAAACTTTCAACGTTCAAAGTGGTTGGAATGTCATATTCAATATTTTGCGCCAATGACAAGATAGTCACATTGTGGTCTTTTAATACCATCTCTTGCGCTAATGTAAGCATTACCTTTTCAGCGCCACCACCAACAAGAGAGTCAATTACAATGACAATATTCATAGCTTATTCCCCTGCAACAGTACTTTTACACCATTCGTTATAACATCAAAGCTATGTACATTTTCTAACAACATATATTGGCTGAGTGTATTGTTATAATTTGGCTCAGTAAGTAGCTCTTGCACTTTTTGAGTGATGTCTAAAATATCAAGCTCAGCTTGTTTAACAACGCCAGTGGCTGCACAACGTGCGACTCGATCACTCTGATCTTTTGAAATAGCACAAGCAATGGTTGGGGTTTGCAAAGCAATAGCTTGTAGTAAAGTATCACCCGCGCTCAGTAATGCAATTTTAGCCTGACTGAGTAAGGCTAAAAATTCAGTTCCCTCTTGGCTTGGCAAACAAATTAACTCATTGGTTTTAGGTAGCGACTTAGTGTAATTAGGACCAAATACCACCACACCTTTCAAGCCTGTTTGTTTAGCAATAACAAGCCCTGCTTGAAAATATATATCTGCGCAATTCACGCCATTAACTGTATGCCCGCCTGAGCCGGCGTTAACAATAAAGAATTCTTTCTCTTTCAAGTGATAACGGTTTAGTGCATTGCATTTTTGTTGCGCTGATGCAAACACTGTAAATGGCCCAACATTAGCAGGATAGGCCAAAGGCAACATGCTCAATTTTAGCTTTTCATACCATGAAAGAGGTTCAATACAGTAATCAGGCTGAACCACCCAATGAGTATCAATAAGACCAGATCTATTAAGTTTTAAGCCCTTTGCCCGCTTTTTTGCATGCTGCGAAATAAAGACTACTTTAGCACCCACTTTTTTCGCCGCTTTCATTTGCTCAGCGCGCCCTGCACAATCAAACAGCACAACATCTGGCTGGTACTGCTCAATTAATTCACAAACTGCTTCAACTTCCTTAGTTGGCGACTGACTTAGTAGTGTGGTAGTGAATGGGCAGTGCTTAGCATAAGCAGTATGCTTATTTAAAATAAAATGGATGTCTAAGGCGTCTTGGTAATCACTTTTTAACGTTTGTGCTAATTGCAACGAGCGCATATATTCACCAATACCTTCTGGTGATGACACAGGAATAAATAAAAGTCGTTTTTTGCTCATTACAATCTCACTGGCTTATTTGACCTGCAGTATACCAATGGCAACTTTTTAGCGATAGATGGTAAGCATTTTTCTATATGATTTAACATACCAATTTAGATTTAATTACTGCAATAAGATGCTTAGATTGCTAAACTTACCGGCAATTTCAATCACAAGGATCTGAGCTTTGCGAAACAAAATTTTTATACTTTCTTCGCTTTTTTGTGCAATGAGTACCCCTGTTTATGCTGAACCCTGGGTTAAACCTGATGATTTTGGGTTAAGAGCTGATATCCAGCAACTTGCCGATGCAGGTGTTATTTTAGCCCCGGTAACTACCTACCCGTTAATGTGGAAAAGCTTTATTGCTGATATCGATAATGCCGGACTAGAGCAATTACCACCTCGCTTACAAGATGCGTTATTGCGTGTAAAACATCGTTATAAGTCAGAAAACAGTGGTTCACATAGTGTTCAACTTTCTGCATTTGCCAGCTCAGACCCATTAGCGACCACCAGCTTTGGTGCAACGAATACCCAAGAGTCAGAATTAACAGCAGCCTATGCTTACCTAGGACATAACTTTGCAGCCAAAATTGCGCTTAATCACCGCAGTGATGGTAAAAAGTGTTTAATCAACGGTAAAACAACAGACAATATAGTTAACAATGAGCAAGCACTGACTGACTGCAATGATACCTCACTTGATGATAGCTATTTAGCGTATCGTTTGGGTAATTGGATATTTAGAGCCGGTGCGGTTGAACAGTTTTGGGGCCCAGGCGTTGATAACAGTCTAATTATGTCCGGTAACGCCAAACCACTTCCTGCAATAAGTATCAGCAGAGAGCAAAGCAGTGCATTTGAAACACCTTGGCTGAGTTGGATTGGTCAGTGGAGCTTTACTGCACAAATGGCTAAACTTGAATCAAACCGCGTTATTCCTGATGCGTTATTGTGGAGCACTCGGGTTAACTTTCGCCCCGTTCAACAATTAGAAATAGCACTGAGCTGGTCAGCACAATGGGCTGGTAAGGGACAACCAAGCTCGGCTAGTGATTTTATTGATATGATTGCCGGTGATACAAAATGTGTTGATGGCACTTCTAATTGTGATAGCCAGTTAGAGTCAAAAATAGGTAATCAATTAGCTGGTATTGATATTCGCTGGTCTGATACGTTGTTCAATCAACCTTATGCCGTTTATGCCAGTACGATTGGTGAAGATGCGAGCTCACAGTTTAAACCAGCTGATAGAGCGTACTTATTTGGCTTACAAACAACACATCGTGTTTACGAGCAGAATTTACTAGTCAACTTAGAATACATTGATACAGGTGTCTCTTGCTCTGCGGGGTCAACGACCGAAAATTGCTATTATGAGCACACTGATTACCAATCAGGATACCGTTACCATGGTCGCCCTATCGGCTCTACCTATGATAATGATGCTCAATCACTAGTACTTACTGTACTTGGGCAACTCTCAAGCGGAACTGACTGGCAAGTAAAATTACGTGATATTGACTACAACAGCGACAACCGTGACCGTTACCCAAATAATCCAGATTTAGGTAATTCGATTACTAAAACAGGCTTTAGTTCTAAACAACTTGAAGTACGCTACAGAATGCTTGCCATGGGGGGGCGTTTAACCCTTGGCGGACTTGCCTCTAATAACGATGGAGCAGAAAACGATACCTCTGCATTTGCTAAGTTCGAATACAACTTTTAGTTTCATTAATAACATTAAAAAAGGGGATAAACTGCAGTTTATCCCCTTTTTTTGATTTCATTAACTAGCTTTTTATTTTGCTAATCACTTTTGATGTTGAACAGCCATCTAAAAACTCAAGCACTTCGACTTTTCCGCCATGGCGCAGCACATGCTCCGCACCGGCTATTTGTTCTACCGTATAGTCGCCGCCTTTGACAAGAATATCAGGGCTTATTTGCTCGATAAGTTTTGCCGGCGTGTCATTTTCATCAGCACTTCCAAACGGGATAACCCAATCAACGGAGGCAAGTGCACTGAGGACCATGGCGCGCTCATCTAATGGGTTTATTGGGCGTTCTGGGCCTTTCAAACGAGCAATAGATTCATCATTGTTTAAACCAACCACTAATCTGTCCCCACGGGCTTTAGCTTGCGCTAAATACCGCACATGCCCTGCATGCAAAATATCAAAGCAACCATTAGTAAATACAATCGTTTCACCATTTTGCTTAGCAAATTCAATATGCTGCAATACGTCATCAAACGGGGTTTGATAATGCTCGCCAGTTGCTTGTAAGTATTGCCCCAGTTTTCGGCTTAACTCTTCTGGAGAAACCGTAGCCGCACCCAATTTACTCACCGCAATACCGGCTGCTAAATTAGCAATTTCTACCGCATCTTTAGGCATCATGCCCGCACCTAACATAACAGCAAGGGTTGCAATAACAGTATCCCCAGCGCCAGTTACGTCACTGACCTCAAGCTCTTGAGCTGCAAAATCATATTTTTCAGTGGCATTTATAAGCGACATACCTTGCTCTGAACGGGTAAGTAACATCGCCTTTATACCCGCATCACTAATGAGGTTTCGTGCACTACTTGCAAGTGTCTCTTCTGAGCCCACTTGCCCGCCTGCTAATTTAAATTCATTTAAATTAGGTGTTATATAATCAGCACCGCGATATAACTGTAAGTCCGATGATTTAGGATCAACAAGTACCGTTTTACCTGCTTTTTTGGCCACACTTATCATCTCTTTGATCAGCGATAGCGAGCCTTTGTTGTAATCAGAAAACACTATAAAATCGTAATCATTTAACACAAGCTCTAATCGATTTAATAAAAGCTGGCTATGTGATTCGTTAAAAGTTTCTTCTAAATCTAAACGTACCACTTGCTGATGACGGCTAATTACACGCATTTTAGAAATAGTCGGTAAATCACACACGCTGACAAGCTGTGAATTTATTTTTTCACCTTCTAAAATATTTTCTAAAATTTGCCCACTTTCGTCCTCACCAATAAGGCCTAACAACCCCACTTTACCATCTAAACGGGCTATATTTTTAGCCACGTTAGCCGCACCGCCAGCCTTGTCTTCAAATTTACTTACTTTAACAACGGGCACTGGCGCTTCTGGTGAGATACGCCCTGAATCACCATACCAATAGCGATCGAGCATCACGTCGCCCACCACTAAAATACGTGCTGCTGATAAGTTCTTTAGTAAAGATAAATCCATTACTGCTGCTCCGCAACAACCATATCCATGGCTTCACATAACCAATGGCCAATAAACATGTGTGCTTCTTGAATACGCGCGGTTTCGTCGTTTTTAATAATAATAGGTAACTTTGCAATATCTTTTACTTGCCCGCCGTCACGGCCAGTAAATGCAACCGTGAATGCCCCTATTTTGTTAGCAGCTTCTAATGCTAAATTGATATTTTTACTGGTACCTGATGTAGTTAAACCAATCACGATATCTTCAGGTTTACATAGCGCCTGTACTTGGCGCTCAAACACAGTATCAAAATGATAATCGTTGCTGTGCGCCGTTAAAATAGACGTGTCTGTGGTTAAAGCAATAGACGCTAATGGGCCTCGCTCTAATTTATAACGCACCACAAACTCTGCAGCTAAATGCTGAGCATCGGCAGCACTGCCGCCATTACCAAACCAAACAACCTTACCACCAGCTTGTAAAGCACTATGACATGCTTCTAGCAACTGCATTACCTCTTGATGATACGCCTCCATTGTTTCAAACAATACTTGATGACGGTTTAAACTTTCTAGGTAGCTGGTTGCCACTGAATCTATAATTGACATGAGATATTCCTCTTGGAACTGAAATGGCAGGAAAAATTAATTTCATTATTCCATAATTTTATAGCCAAATCACCTCTATATAACTAAATTAGATGTTTCACAGAAACTAAAATCAAAGGCTTACTGCATGGAAATCGTTTTTGTTATAAAAGTAACCATAAGCATTTCCTAAAATCATGTAACTGATGCAATAGCGTGATTTGAATGACATTGATTTAGTTTATACCCTAGTAAATGAACTCAAACCAACTTTTATACTTTGTATGTTTAGAAATAAGCCGTTTCACGATAAACTAGCTACAATTACATTAAACAAAGCTCAGTATGGCACGCACTTTTTATTCACTTGCACTAATCATTATTAGCCCTTTGATCATATTTTATTTATATGTATTACGTGGTAAAAAAAATTCGGGTTATCGCGCGCATTTTAAAGAACGTTTTGGGTTTGTACGTCGCTGTTTATTTTCTAATAAAACTAAACCTGTTGTTATTCATTGTGCTTCTGTAGGTGAGGTATTAGCAGCAACGCCATTAATTAAAGCGTTGCAAAATGAGCACCCGCAGCTAAATATTTTGATCACTTGTAATACCCCAACTGGCCGCGCACAAATAACAGCACAATTTAAAGATACCGTCGCTATTAGTTATTTACCTATCGATTTTCCTTTTGCCACTGCTCGATTTTTAAAACGCGTAAAACCGCAGTTACTATGTATTTTAGAAACTGAATTGTGGCCAAATATTATGGCTAATGCGCATAACAAAAAAATCCCGGTATTGGTTGTTAATGCGAGACTTTCTGAAAAGTCGCAGCAGGGTTATCAAAAGGTTGCGCAGTTAACTCACCGTATTATGCAATCTATTACTGCGTTAGCCAGTCATAATAAAACAGATGCAGAGCGTTTTATTACACTTGGGCTTGAGCCTTCAAAAAGCCATGTTACAGGTTCAATCAAGTTTGATATAAGCCCCAATCAAGAGCAACTTACAAAGGTGAGCGTGCTCAAACAGTACTATAATAGCCAAGAACGTTTTATATGGGTGGCAGGCTCTACTCACCCTATAGAGCATGAATTAATACTCGATGCCCACCAGCAGTTGTTAAAAAAGCAGCCTGATGCTTTATTGATTATTGCCCCGCGACACCCCGAGCAATTTGATAAAGTGGCTGAACTACTCACACAAAGTACTTTAAGCTTTAGTCGTCGTAGCCAAAATAATTACCAAAACGAACACGTTTTACTTGCCGATACGCTAGGTGAATTACAGTGCTTATACGGCGCGGCTAATGTTAGTTATATTGGCGGTAGTTTGATTCGTCGTGGTGGTCATAACCCGCTTGAGTCAGCCGCATTTTCGGTCGGTGTAATAACAGGCCCTCATACCTATAACTTTGATCATGTCTATCCTGAGTTAACAAAGCTCAAAGGGGCATGCGTGGTAGAAAATTCAGATGAACTGGCACAACAACTCATTACCTTTAGCCAAAATAAAAAGGCATGCCAAACGCTCGGCACAAAAGCGGCGCAATGTGTTGCTAAAAACCAAGGCGCCATAAAAAAAACACTCACTATTATTAATCAATACTTAGAGCCAAAACAGTGAATAACATAGCTATTAGCCAAACCCGAGAATGGGTTTCATCAGTTATTGTAAAATATAACTTTTGTCCGTTTGCCCGTAAAGAAGTCGAAAACAACTGTATTCATTACATTGTAAGTAACGCTAAGACTATCGATGATGCTGTAATGGATATGCTTGAGCAATGTATCGAGCTTGACCGCGAGCGCGAACGAGAAACCACGCTAATCATGTTCGATAACGGTTTTAGTGACTTTGAAGACTTTTTAGATTTAGTCGATTTAGCAAATGCACTATTGGTTGCACAAGGCTTTGAAGGTAAATATCAAATTGCTAATTTTCACCCCGATTATGTATTTGCCGATAGCGATGAAACCGATGCGGCCAACTACACAAATAGAGCGCCGTTTCCTACCTTGCACCTAATTCGTGAAGCAAGTATGAGTGAAGCACTTGAAAATTATGACGAACCTGAGTCTATTCCTGAGCATAATATAAACTTAGCACGCCGAAAAGGTATTGATTTTTGGCAACAATTATTAGAGAACTGTAAAAAACCGAGCGTATAAGCTCGGCTTTTAATACCTTTAGGGTCTGTTGACCTTTGCGGATTACAATTTGTTCAAACTAGGGGCGGTTTAATCGCGGCGCGAGGTTTGTAATCTAGTGGGCTAAGTAAAAACCGAGCAAAGCTTCCGCGTCCTGCTCACGCCCCTTACCTACATCCATGTAGGCAGGCAGAACCCGAAGGGCAGCGCCTGTTTGGCATTGATGCTGCGTTATCGCCTATTTATGGGGAATAACACACTACATAGGCTCTGCCTTGCCTAAATACCAAACAGACTGCTGCAAATTTAACCTTGAAAGATCAACAGACCCTAGTTAACCCGTTAACTTTATTTTTTGACCCAGCTACCGTTTACTTCAATGTAGTGGCCGCTTTGCGTTTTTTCGATTGTTTTTGCCGCTGCCAATGCCTCAACTTGTGCAAGTGACAAGTTATTCTTTTTAGCTAATTTTAAGTACTGTGCCTTACGTTTTTCGTTAACGTCATCAACAACCGCTTTTGCTTCTGTATTTTGTACAACTAATCCAAGGTAGCCTGAGCTGTTTTCACCAACTAAGCCTTGGCTTTTAGCTTCATCTAAACTCATAGCCCAAACTGAAAATGACATACAAACGGCACTAATTAGGGTTACTATATTTAATTTATTTTTAATATTCATATTCTAGCTCCTTAAAATAACTCACTGTCATCGCTAAATAAATTATCGAGCTCTTTATCTACTTTGACACGAATTTCATGATCAACCTTAACATTTAAATTAATAGTGATTGGCTCTTTAGCCGACACCTCAACACGATGCGTACACGCACTTAGCGCTGATATTGCTGCTAACGCGAGCAGCACTTTTATCGATAACGACTGTCTCATTGCCCATTTCCTTTTTGTGAAAATTGTTGCTCAACTTTTTGTGTAATTTCATCACTTAAACGCAGTGCCCGTAAAAGCGTAAATATGTTTTCTTCATGGTTGTAATTAAAGTTAACTTGCTGCTGCGCTTGCTGATTATAACCTTGTAAATTAACTCCAAGCTTTAACCAACCATCATTTTTAAGTACAACGCTGCTATTGAGTTTTTGAATATCTAAATCAGTCAATAACCCCAGTACAGGTTGCAACTCTTGTTGTTGCTGCATCACAGAATCAAATGCAGCATTATTGCTAATTTTTAAATTGCCCTCGCCTTGACTAAACAGACTGCCTTGGCTAATGTGCACACCATTTTTATTAACGCTCACCGGCAGTGTACCAGCCAAACGCCCTGTTAAAGTAATACCCGACTTATCATCAAGGGTGATCAGCTTACTTGCATCAATATTATTAAACGTTACAGTGCTAACTTGGGTTTCTTGTCCAAGCGTATAGTTATCTAATAAAAATGTACCGCCAAGCACATTACCTTCAACATTACTAACAAGCACATTATTGTTATTGACGAGCCATTGCCCTTTAAGGCCTTTGATAACTGCGCCCGCTCTAAACTCATTTAAATGAAAGGTAGTCGGTTTTACATTAAGCCTACCTGAATTAAACTCCCCGCTAAATACACTACTAAAATCACTTGCAAGGTAGTCATTATAAAGTCCACTTAATTGGCGAATATCTATATCAAAGGATGCCCTTTGTAAATTGACATCGCCACTAATATTGCCGTTAAAAGTACCTTTTGTCAGCTTAGCAAGTGGATAAAAATGATTAATAAAGGTGTTTAATGGCAACACACTTTGCGCTGGCACAATCACCTCAAACGGATGCGCCTGTGACGATATATGATGATTTACCACCAACTCAATATCATCTATAAACGCATGGTGCGACGCTTTAAGTGCACGGCTTTGTAATCCACTCGAGTCTATTTTTATATTATTCAGTCTTATATCAGCGCTATTAAGAGCCTTAATTTGCGTTTTCGCAGTTAAATGAGCAAATAACTCACCTACACCTAGGTTTGCTTTTGCCGTGAGACTATTATTTATATTGGTAAGTTTAAATTCTTTATATGCCGCATTTTTTAACTGATTAGTTAATGTAATTTCTGCATTTAGCTGTTTATCCATTTTCGCGGTTAAACCACCTTGATAATGCACTGCTTTTACATCAAAAGCTTCAAAGCTAGCAACGGAAAATTTACTCTGTGTGTACCCGACAGGTTTTGAGTCAATAAATTCACTTAATTCAAAGTAACCACTGAAATTAAGCGTATTAGCAGTAACAGGAATAAATGCGGGTAGCCTTTCAAGCTCAACGTTGTAATCACCTTTAACTTTAGTACCATTTAGCTGAGCGCTTATATTAATGCTGTTTATATCTGGCGTGCTTATTTGAGCAGACACCTTTGCCTGCATATTATCAAGCAAAGCGTTTATAGAGAGTGCGGTGTCTGTTATTAAAATATCAAAGTGTTTATTACCTTCACTCATCACATTAATTACTGGAATACTCAGCTCCCCCTGTTCTAAGCGAAGAGCTTTAGAAAGCTTAACCTGCCAATTTAAAGCAACTTGTTTGCTTACAAAATCTGCGTACTCACTTGGTGGAATTAACTCAGTACAGCGAGGGGTTAAATTAATTTTGTTATTAAGTGAACCGGTATCTAGGATTAACGCTTGGTTATTTAAATTAAAGCGAGTAGCCATCTGGCCAGTGGCTAATAAATTAAATTGGCATTTCTCAAACGTATGAGCAAATTGAGCGCTAATCCCCCCGTTCAACTTAAGCTCAATCCCGTCAAAACTAAACGCTTGTTGAGTATTAAAGTTAACAGCATCGAATAAGGTGTTTTTAGTGTTTATTACCTGTTTTAACAGAATGTCATCAACTGCTAGCTGACCACTTATTTTATTGGTGGTTAAAATCGCACTCGCATTTATATCGCCCGTTACATTAAATTGATTTAGCGCAGGTTCTAATACACTAAATTTTAATGGTTTACTGAGCTGATTACTGTTTACTACAAGCTGTTTAATATTAATGAGTGGGCGATTTGAAGGTAGCGCTATCTCAAGCTGTTTAGCCGGTTGATTAGCGTTATCACTTTTAGGTAATGGATTGAGCGTTAATATTGCACTTTGAACACTGACATGCTTTGTATTTGCAGTAATATCAGAGAGTTGTAATTGTTGGTTTTGGTAATTTAAACACACAGTGTCGGCATGTATATTTAACTTTGAGGTAATTGAAAAATCGAGGCAGCTTAATGTGACACCTGCTTTTTTAAGTTCAGGGGCAATGGCCCATTGTAGTAAAGGCAAGCGAAATACATACCCGAGTAATAATAGACTCAGTAAAAGAGTGCCAACAATTAAACCAATGCGCTTAAACATATTATCCTTACATGTTTTTTAATCACTATAATCAAAAAAGGCTGCACAAGGCAGCCTTTTTTATTTTACATCCAGATCATGAATCTAGTGTGTATATTAACCTACATTTTTACGCGCATTACGGAACATACGCATCCATGGGCTATCCTCTTTCCACTCATCTGGGTGCCAAGAGTTAGCAACAGTACGAAATACACGCTCTGGATGTGGCATCATTACAGTTGCACGGCCATCTGTTGATGTAATACCTGTGATACCTTCTGGCGAGCCGTTCGGGTTCGCTGGGTATTGCGTTGTAGGGTTGCCGTAGTTATCAACAAATTTAACCGCTACAGTACCACTTGCAAGTGCTGCTTTTGTTGCTGCTTCGTTTGCAAACTCTGCATGGCCTTCACCATGAGATACCGCAATTGGCATCCGCGAGCCCGCCATACCATTAAAGAATACCGATGGATTCTCTTGTATTTCAACTAAGCTAAAGCGTGCTTCAAAACGCTCTGACTTGTTCGTTACAAAGCGTGGCCAATGCTCAGTACCTGGGATCAACTCTTTTAATGTTGATAGCATTTGACAACCGTTACATACCCCTAAGCTAAAGGTATCTTCACGATGGAAAAAGCTTAGGAATTGATCGCGTGCCATGTCATTAAACAGTATTGACTTAGCCCAACCTTCACCCGCACCAAGCACATCACCGTAAGAGAAACCGCCACACGCCACTAAGCCTTTAAATTGCTCAAGTGTTAAGCGCCCTTCTAAAATGTCGCTCATGTGCACATCAACCGCTGCAAAGCCCGCACGGTTAAATGCAGCTGCCATTTCTAAATGAGAGTTTACACCTTGCTCACGTAAAATAGCCATTTGCGGTTTAGCACCAGTTGCAATATATGGAGCTGCAACATCTTCATTTAAATCAAAGTTAAGTTTTACATTTAAGCCAGGATCTTTTGCGTCAAACTTAGCGTCAAACTCTTGCTTAGCACAATCTGGGTTATCACGACGCGCTTGCATTTGATACGTTGTTTCGGCCCAAATTGTACGAAGTTCAGTACGAGTATGATTAAGTACTGTTTGCTCACCACGATTAAACACGATGTTATCGTCGTTATTTAGCGAGCCAATCACATGACTAATTGCGGCAACTCCATGCTGCTCAAATACCGCATTTACAGCCTCTAAATCGCTATTCGCTACTTGAATTACAGCACCTAGCTCTTCGTTATAAAGCGCTTCAATATCAGAGCCGGTCAAAGTCGCTAAATCAACGGTAACACCGGTGTGACCGGTAAACGCCATTTCAGCGATAGTGGTAAATAAACCACCGTCTGAACGGTCATGGTACGCAAGCAACTTGCTATCAGCGACTAGCGCTTGCATTGCGTTGTAAAAACCTTTTAGTAGCTCTGGGCTATCTACATCAGGTGTTGTATCACCTAATTGCTTATAAACCTGAGCAAGGCTTGATGCGCCCAGTCGGTTTTTGCCCGCGCCTAAGTCAACTAAAATAAGCGATGTATCGCCTTTATCTGTTCGTAACTGTGGGGTCACTGTTTTACGTACGTCTTCAACACGACCAAAAGCAGTGATAATAAGCGATAACGGTGATGTTACAGATTGCTCTGTAGCATCATCTTCGTTCTTCCATGTCGTTTTCATCGACATAGAATCTTTACCTACAGGAATTGTTAACCCAAGTGCCGGACATAACTCTTCACCCACCGCTTTTACCGCTTCGTATAAACCGGCATCTTCTCCTGGGTGTCCCGCTGCGGCCATCCAGTTTGCAGATAACTTAATATTTTCAAGAGAGCCAATGTTTGCACAGGCAATATTCGTTAACGATTCTGCCACTGCTAAACGCGCTGAAGCGCCATAGTTAAGTAGTGCTGCAGGCGTACGTTCACCCAGTGACATTGCTTCACCATGGTAAGTGTCATACGTTGCTGCGGTTACTGCACAGTTAGCTACTGGTACTTGCCATGGGCCTACCATTTGATCGCGTGCTACTAAACCTGTTACCGAACGATCGCCAATAGTAATGAGGAAGGTTTTTTCAGCAATGGTTGGTAAACGTAATAAACGTTCTGCAGCATCAGCAGCACTGATATTTTCAACGTCGAGTGCTTTACCTAACACTTGTTGTGATGTTACATCACGATGCATTTTAGGTGCTTTCCCTAATAAAACATCGAGAGGTAAATCAACAGGATTATTTTCAAAGTGACTATCAGCAACCGTTAAATGAGGCTCTGCAGTTGCTTCACCAATAACCGCATATTGCGCTCTTTCACGCTTACAAATAGCTTCAAAACGATCAAAATCTTCAACAGCGACAGCGAGTACATAGCGCTCTTGCGATTCATTACACCAAATTTCGTGTGGTGCCATGCCCGGTTCATCATTTGGGATATTGCGAAGCTGAAATTTACCGCCACGTCCACCGTCACTAACAAGTTCAGGGAAAGCGTTAGATAAACCACCTGCACCCACATCATGAATAAACGCAATTGGATTTGCATCACCTAGCTGCCAACATTTGTCGATGACTTCTTGGCAACGACGCTCCATTTCTGGGTTTTCACGCTGTACAGAGGCAAAATCTAAATCTTCATTTGATTGACCCGATGCCATACTTGATGCAGCGCCACCGCCTAAGCCAATGTTCATTGCAGGGCCGCCTAGTGCAATGAGTTTTGCACCAACTGGAATATCGCCTTTTTGAACATGATCAGCACGGATATTACCTAAACCACCGGCAAGCATAATTGGCTTGTGGTAACCACGCACCTCTTCACCATTGTGACTGGTCACTTTTTCTTCGTAAGTACGGAAATAACCTAATAAATTAGGACGGCCAAACTCGTTATTAAACGCAGCACCACCTAATGGGCCTTCAGTCATAATATCTAGAGCATTAACAATACGGCCAGGCTTACCAAAATCACTTTCCCAAGGCTGTTCAAAACCAGGAATACGTAAATTAGATACAGTAAAGCCCACTAAACCCGCTTTTGGTTTTGAACCACGACCAGTTGCGCCCTCATCGCGAATCTCACCGCCCGACCCTGTTGCCGCACCAGAGAAAGGAGCAATAGCCGTTGGGTGGTTATGGGTTTCAACCTTCATTAATATTTCAATGTCTTCTTGGTGATACGCATATTCACCTTGTGCATTCGGGAAGAAGCGACCCGCCTTTGAGCCTTTCATTACGGCTGCATTATCTTTATAAGCAGATAATACATTTTCAGGATTATGCTCAAAGGTGTTTTTAATCATTTTGAACAACGACTTTGGTTGTTCAATGCCATCAATAGTCCAATCAGCATTAAATATTTTATGACGACAATGCTCTGAGTTCGCTTGAGCAAACATAAACAGTTCAATATCGTTAGGGTTACGCCCTAACTTAATAAAGTTTTCAACTAAATAATCAATTTCATCATCAGCAAGCGCAAACCCTTGCTCTATATTTGCTGTGGCTAATGCTTCACGGCCGCCACCTAAAATATCAACTGATGACATTGGACGAGGTGCATCGCTGCGAAATAACTGCGCGGCATCTTCTAATTTACTGTGAGTAGCTTCAGTCATGCGGTCATGAAGAAGTGCTGCAACTTGTGCTAACTGTTCTGCACTTAAATCACCTTCAACATAGTAAGCAATACCGCGCTCTACGCGATGAACTTGTTTAAGCCCACAGTTATGAGCGATATCTGTCGCTTTTGAAGCCCATGGCGAAATTGTACCAGGACGAGGCGTCACTAATACCAACTGACCTGCTGGCGCATGCTCAGCAATTGTTGGGCCGTAGGTTAATAACTTTTCAAGTTTGGTGTGCTCATCAGTGTTTAATGGCGATGTTAAATCGGCAAAGTGAGCGTATTCGGCATATACATTGGTGACAGGAAGTTGCGATTGTTGGCAACGCGCTAAAATTTTATTAACTCTGAACTCTGAAAGTGCTGGTGCACCACGAAGGATCAACATAAGTAATTTCACCCGGGGTTAGGGATTGAACGATATTTTAGGCGCGTATTATAGTCCAAATTACTCTCAGATTTAACTCAAAAATGCGCTTTTCATTAAATTAACTTTTTCTTTTTGTTTACACCTATTTTTTACTCACTGCGATTAAACGATAAGTGACGTAATCAGTAAGTTTTGTTATAACAGGAGGTACGATGCTAAAGAGGCGAATATGTTGAAGATAAAGCTAATAACAATCATTACGTTAGTCATACTTTTGTGTGCATGTAATACACAAGAGCAATCAACACAGCTTGCCCAAATCAAATCTGAAAACAAAATTCGTATTGGTACACTTGCTAGTGCAAGTAATTACTATCAAGCCGTTCAAGGGGAACAAGGATTTGAATTTGAGCTCTCTCAAGCGTTTGCAGACTACTTAGGGGTAGAGCTTGAAATTGTACCCTTTTTTAATTTATCCGAAATGTTTGCGCGTTTGGACAGTGGTGACCTCGATTTAATTGCCTCAGGGCTTACTTACAATAAAGTACGTGCTGAGCGCTATCGCTATGGCCCTACATACAGAACAATTAGCCAAAAATTAGTCTTTAAACAAGGCCGTGAACGCCCTCGTGATTTTGATGATTTAACCGGAAACTTCACCGTTATCGCTAAAAGTAGCCATTCATTAACATTAGAAGAAATTCAACAAACCAACCCAAACTTAAGCTGGAATGAAACCGAAGAGTTTGATGAAGAAGAATTACTACAAGCAGTTATTGACGGCGAAATAGATTACACCTTAGCGGATTCACATACTTTAGCGCTATTTCGTCGCTATCACCCTAATTTAAGTATTGGCTTTTCAGTTACCCGAAATGATTCAATTGCATGGATACTAAGAAAGTCGAATGATGATTCGCTATACGCATTATTAGTCCCCTTTTTTGGTGAAGCAAAACAAAATAATCAACTTTATGTGCTCGAAGAAAAATACTTCGGTCATGTCCGCCAATTTAATTACGTTAATACCTTGGCCTATATAGACGCAATTAAAGAAACACTGCCTAAATATCAACCTTGGTTTATGCAATATGCAGGTAGCCTAGATTGGCGCTTACTGGCAGCACTAAGTTATCAAGAGTCGATGTGGAACCCGCGTGCTAAGTCACCAACCGGTGTGCGTGGTATTATGATGCTAACAAGACGCACAGCAAAACAAGTCGGTGTAACAAACCGCTTAGAACCAGAGCAAAATATACGCGGTGGTGCACAATACCTAGCAAAATTAATTAAACGCGTCCCGGATCGAATCCCTCAACCTGATCGTACTTGGCTTGCACTTGCCGCCTATAATGTAGGTTGGGGACACGTTAACGATGCCCGTATTATTACCAAGCAACAGGGAGCTAGCCCTGATAAATGGGCCGACGTTAAAAAGCGCTTACCATTGTTAGTAAAAAAACGTCACTATCGTAATACCCGTTATGGCTATGCTCGCGGTGATGTAGCTGTGACCTATGTTGATAATATACGCCGCTATTACGATGCGCTTGTTTGGCTTGATGAAAATAATGCAATAGCTCCGATTACCTCAACAAATGAAACAGAAGAGAAAATCGTTAAACCAGATGATTCAGAGCAACGTACAAGTAATGCCGCTGAAGAAAAAAAATAAATACGCAGCTTAGTAATTAACTGAACATCAGAAAATCAAATAGTTGTTTACTTGTAATCAATTATTCAATAATCTGGCTTAATTGTATAAAATTTTGTGTCATTACCAAGCACATAAGGATAAGTCATGCTTAAACGTAGACGTACACATCAACTTAAACGTTGTATAAAGCACTCAACCGCCACTCGTCGTCGAGTGATGTTAAGAAATTTACATAAAAAAATAATTTGGCGCCGCCGCATGTTTGCTATGCAGCAAATGGCTGAATTAGACGCCTTAATAGCAGCAGCTGACTAATCGCTGTTACTATTACGAGCGGCTTGCTTTGCCGCCTTTATTTGTGC
Organism: Pseudoalteromonas sp. APC 3495; assembly: GCF_030407645.1. Classification (NCBI taxonomy): domain Bacteria; kingdom Pseudomonadati; phylum Pseudomonadota; class Gammaproteobacteria; order Alteromonadales; family Pseudoalteromonadaceae; genus Pseudoalteromonas; species Pseudoalteromonas sp. APC 3495. The sequence continues at coordinate 38,940 of NZ_JASDDA010000035.1, forward strand.
TCGGCGACGCTTAAAAAAACTAGAAATAGTCTCTGCACATTGTGTTTCTAATACCCCACCCGTTATTTCTACCTGATGGTTTAAACGAGGTTCTTGTAAAAGGTTCATAATTGAACCAGCAGAACCCGTTTTAGCATCGGCTGCGCCAAATACTAAGCGTTTAATTCGGCTATGTACTAATAAACCTGCGCACATAGAGCATGGCTCTAGCGTGACGTAAAGAGTACAGTCAATTAAGCGGTAATTATTAAGTACTTTTCCTGCTTCACGTACCGCTATCATCTCAGCATGAGCCGACGGGTCGTTATCAGTAATTGAACGATTATAGCCTGCGCTAATAAGCTGATTATCTTTGACAATTATAGCCCCTACCGGGATCTCATCTAGCTGCTCCGCTTGTTTTGCATACACAAGCGCTTGTTCCATCCAATATTGGTCGTCAAATGGCTCTGTCATTATTATTACTTAACTATTTTTTATGCCGTAATTATACCAACTTAGCGCAATAAAATGCGTCATTGATCACTTTATTGCAAAAATAAAACAAATTTAAGTGGTTTGTCATGGCTCATAAGGCAGGATTTACGCTATAATCTCACGCTTTTTTTATTTAGCTCACAACACGGGTAGCAAATGAAATTTCCTGGACGCCGCAGGCATAAACATTATTTTCCAGTGGAAGCCAAAGATCCACTGACCAATCAACTTAACGCCACTGAGCGATTACACCGCAGCTATATTACGGGGATCGATCAAATCGTTGTTGATATAGAAGCTAAGGTTGACCAAGCTTTTCTCGATGAATTTCAATTGCGCCGAGGGATGTCGCAAGTTATAGATAATGACATCACCAATGCTTTATACGATCGCTTAAAACTAAACGACATGGTCGATTACGAATTCGCAGGCGGAACCGTTGGCAACACGATGCACAACTATTCCGTACTTGCTGATGACCGTTCGGTGCTATTAGGTGTAATGAGTGAAAACATAAAAATAGGCAGTTATGCTTATCGCTTTTTATGTAATAACTCAAGTCGCGTAGACTTAGACTACTTACAGCCTGTAGATGGTCCTATAGGCCGCTGTTTCACATTGATTGATGAAACGGGTGAACGCACCTTTGCCATTAGTGCTGGCCTGATGAATTATCTAAAGCCTGAGTCAATTGATAAAGAGCTAATCGAAGGCTCATCGGCATTAGTGATTAGCGCTTATTTAATGCGTACTCAAGGCGATGAAACCATGACCGAAGCGACCATGCAAGCAATCAAGTATGCTAACGATGCAGATGTACCGGTTGTATTAACACTCGGTACTAAGTTTCTTATCGAGCAGGATCCGACATGGTGGGCTAACTTTGTAGAAAAGCATGTTGATATCCTTGCTATGAACGAAGAAGAAGGCCAAGCAATTACTGGATTTGAAGATCCATTACTAGCTGCCGACAAAGCATTAGACTGGGTTGATTTAGTAATTTGTACTGCCGGTGAAAAAGGCTTATTTATGGCCGGTTTTGTTGATGACAGTTTCAAACGCGAAACAGAGTATCCACTTTTGCCTGGTGCTATCCCTGACTTTAATCGTTATGAGTTTTCACGTGCAATGCGTAAAGTTGACTGTGAAAACCCAATAAAGGCATATAGTCATACTGCTCCGTTTATGGGCGGGCCTGACTCGATTAAAAATACCAACGGCGCTGGTGATTGTGCTTTAGCCGCTGTATTGCATGACTTATCAGCGAATGTTTATCATAAGTTGAACGTTGCTAATTCAGCAAAACATCAGCAACAAGCGATTACCTACTCTTCGCTCGCTCAAATTAGTAAATACGCCAACCGTGCAAGTTACGAAGTGCTGGTTCAGCATTCTCCACGCTTATCACGTGGCTTACCAGAGCGCGAAGATTGTTTAGAGCAAGTGTATTGGGATCAATAAAATCCCAATGCACTAAGCGTATTTAAAATATCGATATATCAAGCTTTTTAGATAGCAGCTCTAATGCTGCTATTCCTGCGACTGAATTACCAAAAGAGTTTAATCCTGGGGAATACACTGCCACAGTAAATCTATTCGGTAACACCGCCAATATAGTGCCAGAAACACCTGATTTGCCCGGCATTCCTACTCGATAACCAAAATCACCCGCCGCATCATATAAACCACTGGTAAATAACAACGAATTTAGTTGCTTATTCTGACGACTAGAAAGCACTCGTTTAGAAGAACTATAGTCTATCCCTTTATTAGCTAAAAAATTGTACGCCTTAGCAAGTTCGATACAATTAAGTTCTATGGCACAAAAATTAAAGTATGACCACAGCACATCATCAACTTCATTTTCAAAGTTACCGAATGATTTCATTAAGTGTGCCATTGCCGCATTTCGATGCCTAAACTCATACTCTGAATTAGCCACTTGCTTATCTATTACGATACTTCGATTACCAGATAAATCGCGAAATGTTTCCAGCATAGAGTGCATGGGTGCTGATAAGCGACTATATAAAGCATCACAGGTAACTATGGCACCCGCATTAATAAATGGGTTACGGGGTATGCCTTTTTCAAACTCAAGCTGTGTCAGTGAATTAAATGCTGTTCCAGAGGGCTCTTTACCCACTCTACTCCATAGTTCATCGCCATAACGTTGCAGCGCTAATGTCAGAGTCATTACTTTAGAAACAGATTGAATAGTAAAACGCTGTTCACAATCACCCGCGCAAAATATCTCCCCCTCAGTGGTGTAAATGGCAATAGAAAACTGCTCAAGATCAACTTCAGCAAGAGCAGGGATATAATCAGCAACCTTACCTTGGCTCAATAAAGGTTTAACCTCTTGAGTTATCTCATTTAGCACTCGTTGATAATCACTGGTTGGCAATAGACACCTCAATAATATGCAAAGTTAAAATCAAATTTTAACACGTAGGATCTATAACTGCATGAGAATGTTAAGTCTATAAGTTATTAGTAATCTGATAGGAAGCATATACATGATGAGATTGGCTGGCAGTCTCTTTTTTTAAGATATTGCGTAATTCATCTTCAAATTTAAAACAATAAAAAACCAGCATTTTGCTGTAACGTGGTTCTGTTATTTGGAGCCAGTGCGCTAATTTATAGCGACAATACAATAGAACATCCCACTTTTTTGTTTAGATCCAAGCTGTTTTGTTTGATGTATAGGAATACGAATGCCGTGGAGCACAGGATGTACGAGAAAGGCCACCACTGAGTTCGGCATGGGCTCTTGGCTATTTATTAAATCCCAGACAGCAAAAAACCCGTCACATCGCTGTAACGGGTTTCTCTTATTTGGATCCTGGTAATGTCCTACTTTCACATAGCAAATGCTACACTATCATCGGCGCTGTTTCGTTTCACTACTGAGTTCGGCATGGGGTCAGGTGGGTCCAAAACGCTATTGTCACCAAGCAAATTTGGTTGTTAATCCGTATCGCTACGCACTAACTAAAATTTGGAATTCTGATAATAAAGTCTTCAAGTATCTACTTTAGTTATATTAACTTCTTCGCTTGTTTCACTATCACATAAAACGCG
>NZ_JASDDA010000036.1:0-39084 GCF_030407645.1 Pseudoalteromonas sp. APC 3495
TCTAATATCGGATTTTGAAGCCATGGAAAGATCAGTCAAGTGATCATAAAAATATTCTTAACTGATCTGCATTAGGCATATTGCCCGCTAAGTTGAGGATACTAAGTTGTTATAAAACTAGCCGTTATGCTTTTAAACATAACGAAGTGCTAAATTTCTTAAAAACTAACGGTGATATTATTTGAGCACACCGTAGTGCTCAGCGCTTTACATACTTGATATGTATACGTACCACCCCCTTTAGTATTAATACTGTCGGTGTAGGCATTATTATTTGCAGTGGTAATGACTTTGCTACCATTGCGGTAGATATCAACTTGGCTTGTTGCTGCGCCATTCCAACTTAAATCAACAAATTTAGTGCCTTTTGATTTGTAACCTGAAGCGCTAAGAGAGATAGCATCTACGCCTGGCTCGGGATCAACACCACCAGTATCGCCACCCGCACAGCCGTTTGCTGTAAGGTAAGCATCAGCGTCTGCCGCTTTTACAATACCATAGCCAAAGTAATCATCACGACCAGCAGTCCCTTGATCTTGCGCAGTTGCTTTTAACGCATCGCGAATTTCTGTGCCTGTAAAGTCGCTATGGTTAGACCATACTAGCGCAGCAATACCTGAAACTGCAGGCGTTGCCATTGACGTTCCACTCATAAAACCATAATCAGTTGCGCCAATATTAATTGTCACGTTTGTACTAGCAACTAATGCGCTACGATCTTCAAATGCAGCGCCTACAGCAGGAATTGAAGTATCGTTGGTATCACCTAGTGTTGCGCATAAAATGCCGGCTTCATTGTTAATAATAACCGCACCTAAACCGCCTGAGTTTTCAAAGTTAGCAACTTTGTCGTAAAATGAAACAACGCCGCGGTCAATCATACATACTTTACCAGCCGCTGCTGGATCAACTGTTTCGCCGGTCCCCATAAAGTAGGCACTCGCCGTGACTTGACCTGCATTTACCATTGCTGATGAATTTTATGCTGTGCCATCGGCTGACATACTCGCTGCTGTAGCCATACCTGCAGGGTAGGTTGATAGCGTATCAACACCACCGGCTGTTACTTCTACACAAATGGTTTCATCGTTTGTTGCACGTTTACCACGACCTGATGAACAACTTGGGAATTGTGAAAAATCAGCAATTTGATTATTGGCATCATTAGCACCAACCATCATTACCCGCGGCAGCAACAACAAGGCCGCCTGCATTAGTAAAGTTAGCAAACGCATTTGATTCTGTACTGTTTGAGCCGCCGCCCCCTAAGCTCATACTAATAATGTTCGCACCTGCTTGAGAACATAAATCGGCCGCTTGAGCTAAATCAGATGAGTAACCCCAGCCTGATTCGTTAAATACTTTAATAATGTGCATTGCCACACCCAGTGCCATACCCACAACACCGAGGTTATTATCTGCAGCACCAATTGTACCGGCTACATGCGTCCCATGTGGGCCGTCATTATCAAACCAATTACCGGTGATGTTGCCCCAAATAAAGTCAGGGTTTGAGCTATCTAAGCCGGAATCGATAACACAGACTTTCATGCCTGCATTGGCATCAAAAGTTACTTGATCAACCTGTGATTGATAAACGGCATAAGGCGTAATTTGCTGCTGCATTACATCGCCTACATCATCGTTAAATAATGACATAGGTACACGCTTATGATCTTCTTCAATGAGTTTAATATGTGGGTTGTTGAGTAGGCCTTTTAAGCTACTTAAATCTTGACCAGTAAATTTTGCGGCAATAAATCCATTACCATCTACTTTAATCTCACCACCTAGTTTTTTAGTAAGCGCTTTAACAACACCTTTTTTATTGTTATCAACTTGAATGATGAAGCGATCGTTTGCAGCATGGGCAGTTCCGGCTGCACAAATACCAGTAAGAACTAATGCTAAGGCGAGTTTATTCTTTTTCATATTATAATATCCTAGAATTAATTGGTTAACTTTCTGTTAACTTAAGCCGGCATTAAAATAATAAAAAGCAAAAAACAAGGTGTTTTATCTACAAAAACAAAATTGTTTAACTAAAAATTAATCATTTTCAAACAAAAAATATATACTTTGTTTGGATTAGGGGCGGCTAATCAAGTAGCACCTGAATTAGCCAAAATGAGAGAAGTATTGAAAATGCGTTAGTGGCTAAGCATATTTAGCATAACGAAACAGTAAATAACAAAATGGAATTAATAATAGAAAGTGCGTACCAATAAGCTCTGGGGTTGATAAGTTTAAGTATTGAGTAATAAAAACCAATAAGCTTGCTCCACTCATTTGCATTGCTCCCAAAAGAGCAGAGGCGGTGCCTGCTTGTTTAGGAAATAAACTCAAAGCACGCCCAGCGGCAGACCCAAGCGTCAAGGCAAAACCAAATGCTGCAATGAACATAGGGATCATTAATGCCAATGGCGTTTTATATTGGCTTAATAACAACATAAGTAAGCCGGCACTCACTAGCACTAAAAGGCCTATTTTTAAAGCTCTTTTAGGTTGGCGTTTAATGTAAATAGGCATAATAAAACTAGCAAGAATACTAAGCACTGCATTGAGCGAGAACCAAAAGGTAAAGTCGGCTACGCTGCCACCTAATTCAGTAATGAGCCAACCGGGAGCCAGTGTTACAAATACCAATATGGCTGACATAGTGACCATACATAACAAGCTATTAAATAAAAATAATGGAGTTGAAATGATGGGGAAAAAGCGTCTTAAATCTAAAATATGCCCCTGGTAATGACTGTCTGCTGGTCGTGTTTCCCTAAACAAGAACAAAGTGACAATAAACCCCAGTAATGCAAAACCGGTTAAAAATAGAAAGTTCATTTGCCAACCAAACTGTACGGTTAGCCAAGCACCTAAAATGGGCGCTAATGCTGGAATAAAGCAAACTATACCGTTTAGATAGGTAATTATTTGGCCACTGCGTTCACTACCAAACTTATCTCTTACTATTGCAAAAGCGACAACAAAGGTAGCGCACGCGCCTAACCCTTGAATAGCACGAGCAAACATCAGTACTAAAAAGCTAGGAGCATAATATGCACCCAATGCCGCCAGTCCATACAAAGCGACCCCAGTTAAGGCGACGGGCTTTCTGCCAAAACGATCAGCGAGTGGACCTGCAATTAACTGCCCCAAACCAACAGTAAGCATAAAAATAGCCACCGTTTGCTGTACTTGCTTTTCGCTCACTGAGAATTGCTCTGCGATAGTGGGAAAGGCAGGCAGGTAAATATCAATGCCCATCGGACAAAAAATGACGAGTAACGCTAATATAAGTAATAAAGTAAAATTGGGTTTAGCGGGCTGTGTATGCATCAGGTCTCCTTTTGTCGGTATTTTAAGTGGCGACTGATGAAAAAGAAAGGGCTTATGGCCGATGTATCAGCCAAGTTACCTACTTTTAACCTTATTATGATTATTTTTGTTTAAGTATCACACTTCTTTAAACTGATCCGATGTGTTAATTTGCTTTTTAAGCAAAGACAATGGAAAAATAATAATGAGTAATGAGTCTGCATTAATTAAAACATGGCATAAATTTAAAAAGTGGCCATGCGGTAACTGGCTTTTCAGTAAAGCCGTGTGTTTCAAGGCACCTTATTTTGGCTCTATGAAACCCACTATTTTAGATTTAAAAGCAGGACACTGTAGTGCTGTGGTTAAAAACACACGCCGTGTACATAATCACATTGGAACAATTCATGCGATTGCTCAATGTAATTTGGCTGAGCTGTGTGCGGGAGTGATGGTGGATGCGACGGTACCGTATAAAACACACCGTTGGATACCTAAAGGTATGACAGTACAATATTTAGCTAAAGTAGACACAGACGTTACCGCGATTGCTGAAATTGAGTTGCCTCATCAATGGATTGATAAAGAAGATTTAGTGGTGCCGGTAAAGCTTTATAATACCCGAAATGAGTTGGTGTTTACTGCAGATATAACCATGTACATCACAAAGAAGAAGTAATTGCTAAATTATATTTTTATATAAAGTATTAAAAACAATGGTTTAGTTTATTGACTAAACCATTTTTTGTTCAGGTTTAACTTTTTGCAGTAGACGACTTGTTTACAAACGAAAGGCCACTGTCTTCATTGTCAACAATGGCTTTTACATCGTTAACCGGTTTTGGTTTATCTTTAGCATGCTCAATGACTTCTTTTTCAAAGCGCTGCTTTAAACTACCTTCAATAATCGCACCGGCTTCTATGCTTAGTGTGTCATGAAAAATATCGCCAAGGACATGGGCATTATTTTCGATCTTCACTTCGCTTGCATTTAAAGAGCCTATGATTTTACCTTTAACAACAACGCTGCTAGCCTCAACAACGCCTTCAACAACACCGGAGGAGCCGATAACTAAATGCTCAGCTTTAATATCACCGTCAATACGTCCATCGAGTTGCACTTCACCTTGGCTAACTAAAGAGCCCGTAATACGCACATCGTTAGAAATAATTGAGGGAGTATGACTCACTCGCTTGATTGATGAGTCCGTTTTTGCTTGTTTATTTTTACCAAACACGAGAAAGCGCCTTTGTTATTTTTAGTGGATTGACATGCTTGTCGTCTATTAATACTTCATAGTGTAAATGAGTACTTGTACTTCTTCCGGTACTGCCCATTAAACCAATGACATCGTGCTTTGCAACAACTTGGCCTTTTTTAACATTAACTTTGTTTAAGTGACCAAAGCGCGTTACAACGCCATTTTTATGTTCTAATTCAATAAAGTTACCATAACCACCATTGCGGCCAGCTCGGCGTACCGTTGCATCGGCAGGGGCAAAAATTTCTGTTTTATGCCAGCCAGCTAAATCAACGCCTTTATGAAATGCGCGTCTTTTATTCATGGGATCTTTTCGAAGCCCAAAGTTGCTCGAAATATAATATTTTGCGGCAGGTAAGGGTAATGTGTTCGGCAAGGCGGTTAAAAAGTTTTCTAGCTGATTTAAAACAAGCAACTTATCGGCAATGGCTAAAAATGTATTGGGTATTTTACTTTCATCAAGTATGTCCAGCGGGCCACCTTGCGCCGTTGTTTGTGCCGCTAAGGCGAGGTGCTGTGCAAGTGCATTTTCAAGACCTGTGTCTTGCAATATCTCTAAAATAGCGTCGTGGCGTTGATTAATTTGCGCAGCTAATAAGGTAAAATTAGTATCGTATTGTTCATTTAGTAAAGTATAGCGCTGCTCAAAACTGGTGGCGCTATTATGGGCATGTTTGTTTTGTGACTTGTCATCTTCGAGCGGCTCATGGAATTCGCTCTCACTCTCATTTATAGGGGAGGAGTCAAGCTCACCCTCTAATTTAATGGCGTCTTTGCTAATAGAAGCAGGCAATGATTCAATCATACCTTGTAATAAAGCTTGTTTTTGTTCTAGTTCAGCTAACTGTTCTTGTTGTAATGCATAGCGTTGCTGCTGCTGCTTTACTTTTTGTTGCCACTGCGCTTGCTTATCAAGTTGAGTTTGTTCGATATGAGATATTTGGTGTGTTTGCATATACACACGAATACTAGAGACACTCATCCACACAATAGCGGTGATAATAATAGCGAGTACAGAAACTTGTAACCATGGTGCCAAAACCACATGCTTTACTTCGCCATTTTGGCGAATAAGCAGCTGGCGAGCTGGGAAGTTTTTATGAAAAAAAGATTTTATGAATACAGACATGTCACATATTTACTGGCTATTAACGGATTCAAGATAGCAATTTCAACTAAAAAAGCCAGAAAAAAATTGTAACTATGGCTTAATTAATAAAAAAGGGCGGCTTATTCGGCCACCCTTTTTTACTAGTTTATTGATTTTACAATTATTTTGCTGGCAATACCGTACTCTCCACGCAGCCGAAGCCAATACGTGCAAAACCTTCTTTTTCACACCAGCCACGCATTATCACGTTGTCGCCGTCTTCTAAGAAGCTACGCTGTTCGCCGTTGCTTAAGGTAATTTTTTCTTTACCACCACGAGAAAGCTCAAGTAATGAACCGGCTTCTTCATGAGTTGGGCCTGATTGCGTTCCAGAGCCCAGCATGTCGCCTGGCATAAAGTTACAACCGTTTACCGTATGGTGAGTCACCATTTGTGCCACAGTCCAGTAAGAATGCTTAAAGCTAGATTTAGACACTTGTGTTGGATTGTAGCCTTCATCACGCATTTTTTGTGTTTGAATTTTAACATCCATTTGAATATCAAATGCGCCTTGATCACGGTTAGCCGTTGATTCTAAATATTCCAATGGTTGCGGATCATTTTCATCACGCGTCCAGCTTGTTCTAAATGGTGCAAGTGCTTCGGTAGTTACAATCCATGGTGACACGGTTGATGCAAAGTTTTTTGCTAAAAATGGACCAAGCGGTTGGTATTCCCATGCTTGTAAATCACGTGCTGACCAATCGTTGAAAACACAAAAGCCAAACACATGTTTTTCAGCATTTTCAATGGCAATAGCATCACCCTGCTCATTACCCTTACCCAAGTAAATACCCAGTTCAAGCTCGTAATCAAGACGCTTACACGGACCAAATGAAGGTACTTCTGCGTCTGGCGCTTTAGTTTGTCCTTTAGGGCGATGGAACTGCTGACCAGATACGCCAATAGATGACGAACGACCGTGATAACCAATCGGTACCCACTTGTAATTCGGTAGCAGTGGGTTATCAGGGCGGAATAAACTACCTACGGCCGTAGCATGATAAATCGAGGTGTAAAAGTCGGTGTAATCGCCAATGCGACACGGCAGAGCAAATTCAATCTCGCTTTGCGCAATAAGTGCGTGTGTAAGTTGTTCTTGATGCTCAGAACCTTCACGTAATGCTTTCGATAATGCTAAACGTAGGGCTGACCAATATTGCTCACCCAGACCCATAAACTCATTTAGTGTAGGTTTACTTGCTGCAGCAATGGCGACTTGAGCATCGCCACTAAAAATAGCGAGTTCATTTACTTTTGCTAAATCAATAACCTGATCGCCAATGGCAACCGCGCCTCGGAAAGCTTCGTTGCTATTTTTGCGACGTACTTCGGCAAAAGGTAGATTTTGGATAGGGAAGTCACATTGTGCATCATTCGCTGATGCAACCCAGCTAGTTAAATTTATATCATGGGTTTCGTTAATTAAACTCATTACATTTCCTTTGGTTTAGTTGGTCGCGCATATCAATTTATTAGATAAGAACATAGCACCAGCAAATTTTAAATATCTACTAGTTATATGGTGATGAAAAGCGCGATTTAAACACGCAAAGAGAGATAAGATCTCTTAGTTACGATTAAACGACAAAAAGCAGCGAAATACGCTGCTTTTTAGAGTCATAATTTTAATTATAAAACGCCGCGGCGTTCTTGATCTCGCTCGATTGATTCGAACAGCGCTTGGAAGTTACCTTCACCAAAGCCACCATCGTCAACACGTTGAATCATCTCAATGAAGATAGGGCCAAATAAGTTTTTAGAGAAAATTTGCAATAAGTAGCAATCTTCGCTTTGGCTATCAACCAGGATTTGATGCTCACGAATCTTTTCTTTGTCTTCTTTAACCCATGGTACACGGTCAAAAATAGTATCGTAGTACTCAGGGATAATATCTAAAGTGGCGATAGTTGATTTATCTAACTTATCAAGTGAGCTCACTAAGTCATCAGTTAAAAAGGCTAAATGCTGTACACCTGGGCCATTGTATTCGCCTAGGTATTCATCAATTTGGTTATTGTCGTTACCTTTACCTTCATTGATTGGAATAGAGAAAGTGCCACAAGGTGATTTTAATGCATAAGAGAGTAAGGCTGTTTTTTGGCCTTTAATATCAAAGTAGCGCACTTCGGTAAAACCAAACACGTCTTTATAAAAGTTAGCCCATGTTTCCATTGTGCCTTTATAAACGTTGTTAGTTAAGTGGTCGATACGTAAGAACCCTTTATCATTAACGACGTTTTGCTCAGCTAAATCTTCAAAGTCGTTTGCGTAGATAGAGCCTTTATCGCCAAACTGTTCAATAAAGTATATTAAGCTGTCGCCAATGCCGTAAATGGCAGGGTACGGTAAGTCTTTATTTGCCGCATCAGTAGCAGGCTTAGCGCCACGCTCAACCGCTGCTTCAAACGCCGCTTGAGCGTTCTCTACGCGCCAACCCATAGAACAAATTGCTGGGCCATGATTTTTAGCAAATTCAGCTGAAAAACCATCGCGTTCATTATTTAGTAAAAAATGAATATCGTTTTGGTTGTAATAAACAATGTCTTTACCTTTAAATTTTTTTAACTTTGAAAAACCAAAATCGGTAAACACTTTATCCATGTAATCGGCATCGGGTGTTGCGTACTCGGTAAATTCAATACCAACCAAACCTAAAGGGTTATTTACTTCACTCATTATAATTACTCCCGCAATTAAGCACTGCGATTATTAGTTATCGTATTGCCTGCATGATTAACCAGATTGGTGTTTTGGGGAAGAGGGTGTTGTTATTTAGTAAATAGCGCGTGTGTAAATTTTACGAGACGGTTATCAAAGTATGTTGTTTATTTACATACGAGCAGGTGAAAGTAAAAATTAGGTAGCGAGATGAAAGTGCAGGTTTTCTTGTTAAGTTATTGATTATTAATATTTTAATTTAATTTATTTATATGTGTTTTTAGTTTTTTTGCGCTTAAAAAAGTGCGGTTTTTGTATTTTATTATTTACACTTTTAATGAGTTTGGTTAGCTGCGATATATATAAAATCAAAGAGTATTGATGGTTTGCTGCTATAAACTCGTTTGTGCACAGTGATGAGGTATAAATAATAAACGGCTGAATGTAAAAATTGTGTGGTTTAATCTAGCGGCCATAAAAATACCCCCTGCAGTTAACTACAGGAGGTATTTGATATCATTTATCAAAGCTCATAATTATGCGTGTGATAAATCTAAATTATTGTGTTGGTGCGGTTTGTTCTAAACCTTGTTTTTCCCATATTTTAGCTTTAAAACTCATCAGTACTAAGATGATACCTACACCGATACTAAATAAGGCAATTTGTAGGTAAAGGTTCGGGATTTCTTCAACATTGTTAGGATCAAAGTTACCAGCAAGTAATCCTGAAATAACGTTACCGATAGAGTATGTAAGTACGAATACCCCCATCATTTGACCAGTAAAGCGGCGAGGCGATAACTTACTTACAGCGCTCAATGCAACTGGGCTTAAACAAAGCTCACCCACTGTGTGTAAGAAATACGTAGTAACAAGCCAATAAGGTGCTACTTTTAAGCCTTCAGCGGCATAGTGTGCTGCCATAAACATTACTAAAAAGCCTGAAGCCATAATAACGAGGCCCAACGCACATTTTACGCTGTAAGTAGGCGAGACCATTTTTTTAGATAAATTAATCCAAAAAGCGGCAAAGAATGGTGATAGCGCAATAATGAACAATGAATTTAGAGATTGGAACCAGGTCGTTGGAATTTCAAATGTGCCAACCAGACGGTCTGTGTAGTCACGAGCAAACAGATTTAATGAAGAACCGGCTTGTTCAAAGCCAGACCAAAAACAGGCTGAAGCGACACAGACTAAAAATAGCGCCCACATTCTTTGTTTTTCAGCATCGGTTAGTTTGCCTTTGAAGTATATAAGGCCAAAGTAAACGAAAAAGATAACAGTAAATATAACTGCGGTGTACCCTGCAACAATCGATGGGTTAATGACAATAGCACCTGTCATCGCAGCAGCGGTAACACCGGCGGTCGCGATAACAAATGCAGCAATACCACCCCATGCGCGCGAAGTACCTTTAGGACTTAATGGGTTAGCAGGTAAGGCGCTGTGATCTGGTAAGTTTTTAAGTGTACGCTTGTATTGAATTAAACCAATACCCATACCAACAGCCGCGGCACCAAATGCCCAGTGCCAACCTACGTTTTCCATAAAGTAACCACACACGTAGTAACCAATTAAAGAACCTAAGTTAATACCCATGTAGTAAATAGCGAAACCACCATCACGGCGCTCATCTTCGTCAGTATAAAGCTGACCAACCATGGCACTTATATTAGGTTTAAGTAAACCAGTACCTGTTGCAACAAAGATCAAACCAATGAAAAATGAATATTCATGTGGCACGGCTAAGATAATATGGCCACACATGATAATAATACCGCCATACCATACTGCTTTTTGGCCACCAAACAATCTATCTGCTAACCAACCACCAGGTAAACCTAAAAAGTATACTGAACCTGTGTATAAGCCATAAATTGCAGCAGCAGAAGCAACGGTAAATCCTAGGCCTTCTTGTTGTAAACTTGCTGTCATAAATAATACGAGCATCGCTCGCATACCGTAGTAACTCATTCGTTCCCACATTTCTGTGAAAAACAGGGTTGAAAGTCCTTTAGGGTGACCAAACCAGCCACTGTCAGAATTTGAACTCATATTTACTTCCTAATTCATTATTGTTTTGATGACCTTGTGGTTTTTTATTTAGCTAAATTTTTACTCATAAAAAGTATAATAAATGCTCGATCATCAGTGTTTTTATGCAGCTAAGGTAATGGTTTGCTAAACGCAGCTATACGTTTAGGTAAGAGTCACACCCTTATCCTAGTTACAATTGCGCCTAAGTATACATAGACCTTTGTGCGAGGGGAAGCGTTGAGCGCGCTATCATACATCGGTTATGTAATTGTTAAATACCAGTGTGTGAACCCCTATTTGCTGCAGTAAACACCTAAACTTATCAAAAAATATCTTTAACATCATAGGTAACATTGTCATACCAACGTTATCTTTAACACTGTTTAAATACAGCTTGAAAAATAAATAAAAGCTTTGTTTTACGGGTAGTTACAGCTACTAAATTTTTAATAATAGTTAACCTTTACTACTTTAATTTAATAATCACCACTTAGATTAAACATGAGCGAATATTGGCGTATGGACAGTAATGATTCGCTCATTGCAGCATATAATTTATACAAGGCCAGCTTGACTAAATTGAGTTGCAATAACCCCGACTTTTAGTGAACAGCCAAGCTTGAATGCGTTAAGTGCTTGAAAAAGCCCTCTAGTTAGTAAAAAAACATTTTTTCGTCCAAATTTCTTTACAATAAACTATGCTCGTAAACAGAGTTAGCGTATTATTCACGCCAACTAGTTTTTCCTTACCTGAGGGTGTATGCGTTTAGATATTCACTGTGCAGACCGAGTTGGTATTGCTCAAGAGATTCTTAATATTTTAGTTAGCTACAATGTTGACTTAAAGGGGATTGAAGTCGACTCAGTAAATTGTCGTATGTATGTGAGTTTTCCTGAGATTGAATTTGAACAATTTCAAAAAATCATGCCGTCTATTCGCTTAATCGATGGTGTACATGATGTACGCACAACCGCGTTTTTACCGTCTGAACGTGAGCACAACGAACTTAACACCTTATTAAGAGCACTTCCTGATGGCGTTATATCTATTGATGCTAAAGGGTGGGTGCGCCTGTGTAACGACGCAGCCTGCAAAGATTTACAACTCACAGAAAAAGAAGTCACCGGTGCTAATATTAATAATTTGCTCAAAGGCTTTAACTTTACGCGTTGGTTAGAGGGCAAAGAAGTACTGGGGCAAACCACGCGTGTTGAAGTAGCAGGTGAAGATTTTATTGCTGATATTCTGCCTATTGCGGTCCCTCAAGGCAGCGAAGGCGATGTGTTAGCGGGCGCGGTAATTAATATAAAATCGCAAAGCCGTTTAGGTCAGCAAGTGAGTGCTTTTAGGCGTTATGGCCAAGAAAGCTTCGCGACTATTCATAACTTTAGCACGGCGATGCGCCGTGTGGTTCGCGAAGCGCGAAAAATGGCGCAACTTGAAGCTCCCATTCTTATTACGGGTGAAACGGGGACGGGTAAAGAGTTGCTAGCACGAGCTTGTCACTATGCATCTAACCGCTCAGTAAAACCATTTATTGCTTTATCGTGTGCCTCGTTACCAGATGATGTTGCTGAGTCCGAACTATTCGGTTATGCCGGGTATGAAGAAAACGCAGCGCCTAAACGTGGTGTACTCGAACAAGCGGATGGTGGAACGGTATTTTTAGATGAAGTAGGTGAAATGTCGACGCAGCTACAAACTAAATTGCTACGTTTTTTACAAGACGGTACATTTAGAAAAGTTGGCGACGAAAACGAAGTTAAAGTGAACGTGCGTATTATTGCTGCCACGCAAAAAGATTTACCAGCAATGGTTCAAGAGGGCGTATTTAGAGAAGATTTATACTACCGAATTAATGTATTAACACTGGAAATTGCGCCGCTTAGAGATCGTAAAGCGGATGTTGGGCCACTTGCTGAACACTTTATTCAAAAATATGCGCAGCAAAATGGCCATACAGTCCCCGAGTTATCTGAAGAATGTTTAACGTTTTTACAAGATTACCCATGGCCTGGCAATGTACGCCAATTAGAAAACGCGATTTACCGTGCGGTATCGTTGTTAGAAGACAGTGAACTGCGCGTTGAACATTTACAGTTACCTACGTTTACCCATGATTTAGGCTATTTAGAGTCTGATTTTGAGGGCTCGCTTGATCAAGCGGTTAAGCGTTTTGAAGCCACCTTACTGCGTAAGCTTTATCCTGCCTATCCTAGCTCTCGTCAGTTAGCTAAACGCTTGGGACTGAGTCATACTGCTGTGGCTAATAAATTGCGTGATTACGGCATTAACCGCAAAACGGTTAAAGTTTAAAGATAGATACCCAAATATTCTCATTTAGTGATTGATTCCTTGGTTTAAAAACAACCAAAGGAGTCAATCGCTATGATACACTGATAAAAACTCAACTGGTAAGACCTCTACTGTGAACTTATATTTTAGACTACTGCTGTTATTTTTTAAAATTAAACGTAATCGTGACTATCAATCGTTGTTAGATACGGTTGATATAGACTACAAAGCATTACCAAGTGACTGCGATATTAATTTGCATTTAACCAATTCACGCTATTTGGCGATGATGGATTTATCGCGTACCTGGATGACTGAACGGGTTGGTTTGCTTAAGCAAATAATGAAACGTCGTTGGTTTCCTATTGTTAATGCGACAGCTATTACCTACATCCGCGATATTAAGCCAATGCAACGTTTTACTATTAGTACGCGTTTGGTTGGCTGGGATCATAAATACTTTTACATTGAACAAAAGTTTCATTCTGAGCGGGGCTTACATGCCATTGCTTATGTGCGCGGCGTGTTTAAAAGTAAGAAAGGGGTGGTCAGTGTTGAGCATATGCTCGAGGTTGCAGGCTTTGACGGGGTTGCCCCCATTTTACCGGCTGAAATAATTCACTGGAAAGAAATGCTTGAGCAAAAAAAAGTAAATAACTTACCTCGCTAAACACAGGCAAAAAAAAAGGCCTAACGGCCTTTTTAACACACACATAAACGTTATTAAAACGAGTATTTAAGACCAAACATGGCAACAACAGGGTCAAGTGACACGGTTGATGTTAATGCTTTTGCGCCATTAGCATAAACAGTCGCATCAGTATCAATATCCATGATTGATACCATAGCGTGTAGGCCCCATTTTTCATCAATCTTGTAGTTAGCACCTACTTGAGCAACAAAACCAAATGAATCATCTAGTTTTACTTCTACATCGTTAGTTCCTAACGTTGCTTTAAGTGCTGCAGAAGGCTGTTCGTCAAAGAACGTCGTATAGTTAATTCCCACACCTACAAACGGACGAAGTGCATAGCTGCTATCTAAAAAGTGGTATTGTGCAACCAGTGATGGTGGTAAATGTTTAATATCAGCAATTTTATTACCAGCTAAACCACCAGTACCTTCTACATCATGAGAAAACGGCGTTGCTGCAATAAGCTCTAATACCCATTGGTCGTTAAATGCGTAATCTACAGTAATACCTAACTGAGTATCTGAGTCGCCTTTTAAGCCTAGAGTAGGTGCTTCGTTAATTTTTGAACCATCGTTATCTGGATTAACATTAATTGCGCCAACATTAACACTAAAGTTAGCGTGTGCTGCAGGAGAAAGAGCCAGTAAAGAAGTAAGTATTGCAATGCTTAGTTTAGTTTTCATGTTGTTCTCCGTGAACTACTGTGTGACTATTTGTTGATTGAGGCTATTATTGCTCGAGGTTAAAAATAAAAACCTGTTCTAGATCAAAGTTTCAAAAGCGGATGAGTAAAGAGCCTCTATTTATTGATTTAGATTAAACTTTTACTTAATTAGTGCTTAAAAATTATTGACTGATCACTTAAATACAAGCCGCAAACGAAGTATTCATAATATAATCAGCTAGTTTTGTTAAACTAAGGCTATGTTCACGGTTTAATAAAAGAAAGCGACCTCATGACTCCCTCTGGTCAACTATTTCTTCAAGGCTCCATTGCTAAAGCGCTGTTGAAATTAGGTATTCCTATTATCCTCATTAATATATTGCAGTCGGCTTATCAGCTTACGGATGCATTTTGGGTTGGGCGATTAGGAGCAACCCAAGTCGCTGCAGTGTCTATTAGTACCCCGATCACTTTTTTAGTCATTGCTATAGGCTCTGGGCTTGCAATGGCCGGTGCTATTTTATCGGCGCAATACATGGGCGCAGGTCAGCAAGATAAAGTGAACCATGTTGCAGCGCAAACGGTGTTAATGGTTGCATTTACCGCCTTAGTGTTAGGGCTACTTGGTTATGTACTTTCCCCATACTTTTTAAAACTGCTAGGCGTTGAGCAGGCGGTTTACAGTGATGCGCTTAAGTTTATGCATGTGTCCTTTATTGGCGTTATTTTTGTGTTTATTTACGCCATGTTCCAATCACTAATGCGGGGCATTGGGCAAACTAAAGTACCTTTAATCATAGTTAGCACCACCGTGTTACTTAATTTTATTCTCGATCCGCTATTTATTTTTGGTTATGGCCGTTTTGAAGGGCTTGGCGTTATGGGCGCTGCGCTGGCGACTTTGGTTACACAAAGTTTAGCGGCGCTGGCGGGAATTATTATATTTTTACGCGGTCGCCATGGTATTCAATTACAGCTAAAAAGCTTCTATCCCGATTGGCAATATATGAAACGGGCTTTTTTCTTAGGAGCGTCTGGCTCTATTGAATTATCAACACGTGCTTTTGGCTTGATCATCATGTCATTTTTAGTGGCAAGCTTTGGAACCGTTACCATTGCGGCTTATGGCGTGGGCTCTAATATTTTGCAAATGGTGATGATCCCTGCCATGGGTTTATCAATGGCGGTATCAACCTTGGTGGGGCAAAATATGGGCGCCGGCAATATTAAACGGGCTGAGCAAATAACGAAGCTTGCCAGTATGTGGGGATTAATAGGCCTTTCTTTTGTTGGGGGCATTGCTTACTTGTATGCTGATACGCTGGTGGCATTTTTTATTCCCGAAGATAACAGTGTAATAAATAAAGGCGCGCAGTTTGTTCAAGTGATGTGTTTAAGCTGGGGGGGAATTGGTGTTCAGCTTTGTATTGTTGCTGCTTTTCGTGCCTCTGGGAATATGCTTAATGCCATGATTATCGCGTTATTATCACAATGCGTGGTGCAGTTTCCTGCCGCTTATATTCTTTCTAATCACACTTTGCTTGGCGATCAGGGAATATGGTATTCGTTTGCAATTACGAACATAACCATCGCACTGATAGCGTTCGCTTGGTTTATGCGTGGCGCATGGAAAAAAACCAGATTAACCAAAGAAGATAAACACATTGTGCAGGTGACACGAGAAACATTAATAGAAGAGGGCACACGTTAGCCTGTACTTTCATAATGCGGTCATAAAAAGTCGTTGTAATAAATACACTGCTAAAACGAGGTGTGTTTATTATGACAAAAGCTATCAACAAAAAAGTACCCGCGCCGTACTTAACTATTGCACAGTTAAAAACGCTCAGTCACTTACAAACGCTGATCCAATTTAAGTCAATTACGCCTAATTCCGCTGGTGGTATTGAGTGGCTGGCACATCAGCTAACTGATTTAGGTTTTAGCATTGAGCAGTTTAGTGCCCATAATGTCACTAATTTAATTGCTAAAATATCTTTTGGAGCAGGCCCTGTGGTGGCATTTTCTGGTCATATTGATGTGGTCCCTGCTGCGCAAGGTGGCTGGTTAGCTGATCCGTTTGATGGAAAAATAATTAATGATGCGATTTATGGGCGTGGTGCCGCCGATATGAAAGGAGGCATTGCAGCCATGCTTAGCGCAACGCAGTCGCTAATACATAGTGCGCAGCAAAAGCAGGGCACCTTGTATTGGTTGATCACCTCTGATGAAGAAGGTGAGGCAGAGCATGGCTCAGTGTTGATTGCGAAACGCCTAGCACAACAAGGTGTTGTACTTGATGGCTGTATTGTTGGTGAGCCTACAAGTCATTTGCAAGTGGGCGACACCATAAAAAATGGCCGACGTGGCGCGCTGTCAGCACGTTTAACCATTCAAGGAAAAGCAGGACACGTGGCCTATCCTGAAAATACCATCAATGCTGCGCATATCAGCGCTGAAGTAGTGAATAGATTAACCCAAATTGATTGGCTTTTAGATGAGCCAAGCTCAAAAACAAGCTTGCAAGTTACCGGTATTAATATTGATAACGTGCTTGATAATTTAGTGCCTGCTCAATGTGATATTACGTTTAATATTCGCTACAGCCATGGGTATAAAAGTACAGATGTGAAACAGCTGGTACTTACTGCACTGAATGATTTAAACGAATATTTAACGGTGCAATGGGAGCGCCCATGTGAGCCTTATTATACAAGCCATAGGGCAGAGCGCTGCTTACTCGCCCAGCTAGAGCAGGCAATATTTAACGTGACCGGAAGCTATCCAGTACTTAGTACCAGCGGCGGGACTTCAGATGGGCGGTTTTTTGCAAGTAAAAACACGCAAGTGATAGAGTGCGGGGTTTTAAACCAGACCATTCATCAAGTTAATGAACATGTGCCCATTAGCGACTTGTTACAAATAGAGAAAATATACACCCAACTATTAGTACATATATTTACTCAGTCTAATAATCAGGGGATTTGATAAATATGAAATTGCCTAAGTTTAAGTATTTAAGTTTAAGCGCCCAAGCTTAGGCGCTTAAGTTAATATTTTAACGGCAAAGCTTAGTTTATTGAGGCGGTGTCTTGCGCTCCCAAATAGCGTTTTGCTTTACTCGGTTTTACTTTCTTAAGGTCGACCAATACCAATCCATCAATACAATTATTAAATTGCGGATCAATACTAAAACTTAAAAACGTTACCCCATTTGGCTCACATAGCTCGGTGTATTGTTTAAATAGTGTGGGTACATGGGTGCCCATATTAGCCAGTATGTGTTTAAGTTCTACAAAGTCTTCTTTGATGTTGTTACCCATAAACAAATTAGTGCATTGAATCTGCTGCTCACGGGTATGACGAAAAGCATTGTTAGGCGTTGCGAGTGACTTTTCAGAGCCATAATAGTGCTGATAGTAATGCACCAGTAAGGATTTTGCTTGCTCTGGCAGTGCGTTTGACACACTCACTGCACCAAATAAGTAACGATACTGGGGGTAGCGATTAATAAAAGCACCAATGCCATACCATAAATAGTCGAGGCTTTTTCTGCCCCAGTATTTGGGTTGTACAAAACTACGGCCTAATTCTATGCCTTGCTTGAAGTATGGCGTCATCTCTTGGGTATAATTAAATAAGCTATCGGTATAAAGCCCACGTTGAGAGTGCTGTTCAATCACATCCTGCGCGCAGGCTAATCTGTAAGCGCCAACTAGTTCGAGTGATTGTGCATCCCATAAGACTAAGTGTTGATAATGCATGTCGTATTTGTCTATATCACGGCGATTGCCACTGCCTTCACCTACTGCACGAAAGGCAATTTCCCGTAAGCGACCCAGTTCACGAAATAACGGTGAGCTGCCTTGGTATTGGTATAAATAAATAACCATGCCATCACTGGTTTTACCTAAATGTTCACAGCTTTCGATGGCTTTTTTTAATTCTTTTTTACACTCTGGTGAGGCAATAGGGGCATGAGTTTTTAGTGGCAGTGTTTTTTTAGTGGTTAAACGGTACAGCTGTTTTCGTATAAGCTCGACCACTTCCTTGTCTTTTAAATCGGGTATTAAATAAGATTCAGGAGCAATGGAGGCGCCTATTTCAAATTCGAGCGATTTTTGGCGCTGTTTAAACATTTCTTTGACTAGTAATAAACTGGCAAGCGGTTTATATAGCATAGAGGCACCGTAAAAAAGCGGGCTGTTTCTGGCTTTTATATGTATGGGTAAAATTGGGCTATTGGCTTTTTTAGCGATACGTAAAAACCCGCTGTTCCATTTACAGTCTTTGATCCCTGTTGGTCGAAGTCGAGAAACTTCACCCGCAGGGAAAATAAGTAATGCTCCTTCATTTTTTAAATGCTGGTGGATATTACTAAGCTCTTGTTTTTTACTTTGCCCCGACAAATTATCAACGGGTAGTAATAATGAATGCATTGCATCAACGGTCATTAGCATTCGGTTAGCCACGACTTTTAAATCGGCACGCACCGTCGATAACACATTAATTAATGCAAGCGCATCTAAGGATCCAATTGGATGATTAGCAATAATGACAATTTTCCCTTCACTGGGAATATTTTCTATTTGTTTTGCTTTGTATCGAGTGTCAAAATCAAGTTCATCAAGTACTTGCTCGACAAATTCTATTCCTTGAAGATGGGGATAAGTTGTTGCAAAGTTTGTAAACTCTTGTTCATGTAATAAGTAGCTAAGGCTCTTTTTTACCAGTTTTTTTATTTTAAATGAGTTAGTTAACTGTGGTAAGTTAGTCGCAATTACTTTATCTACACTGATCATACGCACCTCTTTTTTATACTAGGCTAAAGCCAATATGTTTAGCTTAGAGTGCGGATATGACAATACGCGGTCAGTTGTGTGACTTTTTAAAACCGTTTACATACTATTGAATTGAACCATATCAGTACTACTATTCAGGGTTACTTTTTAAGGAATCATCATGTCAGTTTTGGTGGCTATAACAGGCCGAGACAACACAAAATTAATAGCAAAAATGCAATCACGATTGCCTAGTATTCGAATTGAAGAACTTAATGATTGCCAAAATTTAGAGAGTGTAGAGTTCGTTTTAGCGTGGAATGCGCCTGCATCACTGTGGCCCACGTTACCAAACCTAAAGGCTGTGTCATCATTTGGCGCAGGCGTTGATAGCATTGATTTAAGTTTATTACCTGCGGATGTAGAGGTCGTGCGTATTGTTGATAAACAGTTAGCCAACGATATGGCTGAATACGTACTTACCCATGTATTAGCACAAAAATTGCGATTAAAAGAATATGCAATAAAGCAACAGCAAAGTATATGGAAACCTAAAAGAGCGCATAAACATAATCAAGTAAGCATTTTAGGGTTTGGCGAACTAGGTCAAGCATGTGCACATAGGCTGGTTAATAACGGTTTTAACGTAAATGCTTGGAGCCGAAGCCCTAAAACATCAAACATTGCGACACTCTATCATGGTGATGACGGCTTAACACAGATGCTTGCGCAAACCGATTATTTAGTATGTTTATTACCGCTTACCAGCAGTACCCAAGGCATTATTAATAAACAGTTACTTGAGCAACTGCCTGAACATGCTGTGGTGATTAATGTGGCCAGAGGTGGGCATATAGTAGAAGCTGATTTACTTGATGCACTTAACAATACACGTATACGCGCAGCAACGCTTGATGTGTTTGCCAGTGAACCACTGCCAAGCGAACACCCTTATTGGTTGCATCCAGGTATTACTTTAACACCGCACTGTGCTGCGTTGTCAGATCTGGATAGTGTTATTGAACAAATAGCAGAAAACATTTTGCGTTTAAAAGCGAAACAGCCATTAATAAATTGCATTGATAAGCAGCAAGGTTATTAATTGGCAGTTGTTGGCCTTCAAGGATTAAAATTTGTTTAATTTTTAACAGAAACAGCTTGTTAACATTTGTAATTTTTATTATTGTTAAAAACAGTTCTAACAATAATAAAAAAATAGGATGAATTATGAAACCCAATCAAGGGGGCGCAAAAATTAGCATCGTGGTTGTATCTATCATTATATTAGGAATATCTGCCTGGTTTAATCAAGCCAATGCGGCAGCGCTGCTGATCTGACCCTTATTTTCACAGCAAGATTTAGCTACGCTTGCTGTGTATTTCTCTATTTTGATGCTTTTTATCATCACTTTTCTTCAATAAAACATACGTCGCACCACTTCCTCCATGCTGCCTAAGTGCAGTATGAAACGCTAAAACGCATGGAATTGTTTGTAACCACTGATTTACGTAACTTTTTAATATCCCTGGCTTGGTTTTATTTTTAATACCTATGCCATGGCGAACGAGTACCATTCTTATATTTCGCTGATGGCAGTCTTGAACAAAGGCTAATAATGATGCGTGTGCATTTTTTAAAAGTTGCCCATGTAAATCAAGCGTCGCATCAAGCTGATATTTCGCTAATCTTACATTTTTAAAAACCGCGCTTTGTACGCCCTCTTTTTTAAAGCTTAATATGGCAAATGGATCGAGTAATTCAAGTGGTTCATCCAACGGATTGAACTGTTCAGAGACTAAATCTGATTGTGCTGCTTTATTTTTTTCTTGCTGGGCGATGACCGCTTTATGGTTTTTAGGTGGTAAGGTCACAGTGTCATGCGTTATGGGGGTAACATCTTCCATAGAAGATAAGAATAAATCGAAATCTGACAATGGCATGGGCTTATCTCAAATTAGGCAAGGGTCTGTTGACCTTTGCGGATTAAAATTTGTTCAAAATAGAGGCGGTTTAATCGCGGCGCGAGGTTTGTAACCTAGTGGGCTAAGTAAAAACCGAGCAACAAAGAGTAAATCGCCCCTAGGTAGAACCCAAAGGGCAGCGCCTGTTTGGCATTGATGCTGCGTTATCACCTATCTATGGGGAATACCACACCACATAGGCTCTGCCTTGCCTAAATACCAAACAGACTGCTGCAAATTTAACCTTGAAAGGTCAACAGACCCTGTTACGAGATAAATTTTAACTTAGTTCAAACCCAGACCCAAGATTTTTAACAGTGAGATATAAAAATGCCCAGAAAAACTGGGCTATAAAATATTCTAAGGGGAAGTAATTAATGCTGAGATACGCTAAATTGCCCAAACGTATAAACTTTGAACAAGTAAAATGTGTTGATCAACACTAAACTCATATTTGAAATAATACTCGACGACATAAGATCTAAGCTAAATGATAGGAATAACAAACCACACGCACTAATCGCAGCAACGCGAAGCAGTGTCAGTTGGTTGATAAAGAATGCACCTAAACCTAGTGCAAGTAGTAATGTATTTAAAAGCCAATCTAGCTCGTTTAGCATGGTCGTTTCAATAGTTCAGTTGTTGAAAAAAGGAGCGCCATTATGTTGATCTTTTGCACAGCTTTCAACCAAGTAATTTTAAATTTTCAGATTAGTTTTTTTAATGCTAAAGGTAGGTCATTAATACCGAAAATAATCCCTCTTCAGCAATAACATGATATTTTTGGCAGCTTTGTGGTTGCTGAAGATCTACACAGAGGTATAGTGTTCTGCGATGCTTATCTAGTCTAGGGTGCAGCGTTGAATCCAGTAGCTTTGGTTTATTGGCAAATAGCCCTGGCCAATAAATACTTTTGCTAACCATGGCTGATTTTTTATAGGTGAGTAAACTAGGCTTTGGCGCTAAAACAAATATAAGTAATAATATCGTGAAAATAAAAAATGCGGTTAGTTTGGCGCCACGTTTTACACCTACTGCGCGCGGGTTTGATTGTGAGCCAAGGTTTGCAGGCTTGTTACTAAGTATTGGTTTAACATAGGCCGCTTTTTTTTTTTTGCGACGACTCTTTTTTGTATTTTTCGACATAAAGCAAATCTGGCCTTTTTGGCTTAGCTCTCTATAATAAAGTAAATATTTGTATTTTAAGCAAATCACCAATTTCGCAGACACGGCTTTTAGCCTATAAGGATTATATATGAATACGCAGCTATCTATTTTAATAGTTGATGATGTTAGCGCGGTGCGTAGCTTTCTAAGTCAAACATTGATGCATTTAGGGATAGAGAATGTAAAAGAAGCGTCTACGGCCGCGCAGTGCATAAGTGAATGCCGTGCAGCAAACTTTAACATTATATTTTTAGATATAGAGCTACCTGACGGCGATGGTAAAGAGCTTATTGCGCAGATAAATGAGTTATCACCAGAGACAAACGTGGTGATGGTGTCGGCGCATTCAGGCGTTGAAAATGTGAAGGATGCAATAGATAGAGGGGCAAAAGGATTTGTGGTTAAGCCTTTTTCTCCGAAGAAAATTGCGGCGATGCTGAAAAAGTTTTATCCAGAGCTCGATAACGTTTAAAAAGCGTATTTATTTTGGGCAAAAAAAAACCGGCAAAAGCCGGTTTTTTTAATCTTGCAAAAACAAATTATAGCGCTTTAATTTTAGCAGCTAAACGGCTCTTATGACGAGCAGCTTTGTTTTTGTGGATTAGACCCTTAGTTGCGTAACGGTCTAGGATAGGTGTAGCAACAGAAAAAGCTTGCTGTGCAGCTTCTTTATCGCCAGCTTCAATAGCTACGATTACTTTTTTGAAGTAAGTACGCATCATTGAACGACGGCTTGCGTTGTGCTGACGGTTTTTTTCGCTTGTGATAGCGCGTTTTTTTGCAGACTTGATGTTAGCCAAGGTTTGCTCCTAACAATCTTAAATAAAGCTTAAATTAAAGGCCGTGGAATATGCCTGTTTTTATCATGAATGTCAATTTAATTTTAACAATCCAAGAAAAACTGCTCCTTATAACGAACATCAATTTGCCGCTTTAGCAGTTAATGCCGCTATTGTAACAAAGCAAGGGGTTCGAGCCTAGTGCTTTAAAGCGATTTATAAAAAAGACTATGGCATAATTAACTTAATTGCTGATTTTTAATATGGATTTATAGTGTCAAAAGGTTTGTTTCGTTCCGGGATGATTGTAAGTGCAATGACAATGATCTCGCGTATTTTAGGGCTAGTACGAGATGCCGTCGTAGCTAACTTGTTGGGGGCAGGGGCTGCTGCCGATGTGTTTTTATTTGCAAACCGTATTCCTAATTTTTTACGCCGTTTATTTGCTGAAGGGGCTTTTGCACAGGCGTTTGTACCGGTATTAAGTGAAATTAAACAGCAGCAAGGCGATGAGAAGGTCAGAATATTTGTTGCCCAAGCCGCCGGCACGTTAGGCACTATTTTACTGATAGTGACGCTCTTTGGTGTGATAGCGTCACCTGTTATTGCTGCTTTATTCGGCACTGGTTGGTTTATTGATTGGTGGCAAGGTGGCCCTGACGCAGAAAAGTTTGAGCTTGCCAGTTCACTATTAAAGCTGACCTTTCCTTATTTATTTTTTGTAAGCTTAGTGGCGCTTAGTGGCGCAGTAATGAATGTGTACAACCGTTTTGCAGTTGCCGCATTTACTCCTGTATTACTTAATGTTTCTATTATTGGTTGTGCCATTTTATTGCATGACCAATTTTCTGTTGGTGCATATGCATTAGCAATAGGCGTATTTTTAGGGGGCGTGGTACAGCTATTATTTCAACTGCCGTTTTTATATAAAGCAAAAATGTTGGCCCGCCCGCGATGGGGTTGGCAAGACGAAAATGTTAAAAAAGTACGTAAATTAATGCTCCCAGCGTTATTTGGTGTATCAATTAGTCAAATTAACTTATTACTCGATACGGTAATAGCTTCATTATTGATGACAGGCTCTATCGCTTGGCTGTATTACTCAGATAGACTGATTGAATTCCCACTTGGTTTATTTGGTATTGGTATTGCGACGGTTATTTTACCTGCGCTATCAAAATTACACAGCAGTAAAAAAAGTAGCGACTTTCAACATACCCTAGATTGGGGAGTGCGATTTGTTATTTTTTTAGGGCTCCCGGCCATGATAGGGTTGATGATTATTAGCCCGTTGATTATTACCGTGCTGTTTGATCACGGTGCGTTTAAAGAGGCTGGC
Source organism: Pseudoalteromonas sp. APC 3495 (assembly GCF_030407645.1). NCBI lineage: Bacteria > Pseudomonadati > Pseudomonadota > Gammaproteobacteria > Alteromonadales > Pseudoalteromonadaceae > Pseudoalteromonas > Pseudoalteromonas sp. APC 3495. The sequence goes on from NZ_JASDDA010000036.1 coordinate 24,108, forward strand.
ATTGATCACGTTAAGGCAGTGAGCTTAGGGGTGGTTGCCTACTCGGTGGGATTAGTCAGTTTTATGTTAATTAAAGTGTTGGCGCCTGGGTTTTATTCTCGCCAAGATACGAAAACACCGGTGCGCATTGGTATTGTCACTTTGGTGCTTAACATGGTGTTTAATATTATGCTGGCGCCCTTTATTGGCTATTTAGGCTTAGCCCTGGCAACCTCTATGTCGGCTAGTTGTAATGCCTACTTACTGTACCGACAGCTTAAAAAAGAGAATGTTTATCAGTTTTCCAGCATGAGTGGCTACTTCACTTTGAAGTGTTTGTTGGCAAGTATAACAATGGGCGCATTGGTTTGGTTTACTAGTAGGCAATATGACTGGGTTAGTTGGCACTTTAGCGAACAAGTTATGTTATTGGTTGTGTTATTAATTATTGCGATTGTTAGTTACTTTTTTATGTTGTTTTTGATGGGTGTTAGACTAAATACGATAAAAAGTGTAGCAATTACTGAATCAAATTAAAAAAAAGATTATAATCGGACACTCTGCGGCCCGAGGTCGCATTTTATCGCTCGCTGAAAAAGGCATTAGGTGGCATGGAGTTAATTAGAGGTATACACAATATACGCCCACAACACTTTGGTTGTGTGCTGACCATTGGTAATTTTGATGGTGTTCATTTGGGTCATGCTGCCGTATTAAAAGGGCTTTTAGCTGATGCAAAAGAAAATAATTTACCCAGCACCGTAATGTTATTTGAGCCTCAGCCACAAGAGTTTTTTGCAAAAAATAACGCTCCGGCTAGGCTGACTCGACTGCGTGATAAACTACGCCTATTGAGTAACTTAGGAATTGAACGCGTTATTTGTATTAGCTTTAATCAGGCTTTTGCAAACATGCATGCTGAGCAGTTTGTTAGCGATATTTTAATTAAAAAGCTGGGCGTTAAAGCATTAACGGTTGGTGATGATTTTAGGTTTGGTAAACAGCGCCAAGGTAACTTTAGTCTATTGGCAACTATGGGCACCCAAGCGGGAATGAGTGTTAAAAGCACTGCCAGCTTTAGGCAATTAAATGCTAGAGTAAGCAGCACCTTGATACGAGAGGCGCTTGCAGAAGGTGACCTAGTTAGTGCAAAAGTTATGCTTGGGCATAATTATGCAATATCTGGACGTGTTATTCATGGCTGGAAAAAAGGCCGCGAACTGGGTTTTAGAACGGCAAATATTGCGCTAAAACGTCAAGTTTGTCCGGTCAATGGTGTATTTGCGGTTCAAGTGATGATCGCAGGAAAGCAAGTTTTTGGGGTGGCTAACATTGGAAACAAACCCACGTTTAATGGAACTCGTGCCTTATTAGAAGTTCATCTTTTTGATTTTGCACAAGATATTTATGGACAATTTATGCATGTGGAGTTGATTGAAAAACTCCGCAACGAGAAAAAATTCGAGACATTAACACAACTGACGGCACAAATAGCAACCGATGTTGCCGCCGCTAAGCAGTGTTTTGGTTTAAATTAGGTAGCCGATAGAGACGGAAAGTAGGATTAATGAGCGACTACAAACATACTTTGAATTTACCGGAAACAATGTTTCCAATGCGTGGCAATTTGGCACAACGTGAACCAAAAATGCTTAAAGCATGGTATGAAGACGACCTGTATGGTCAAATTCGCAGCGCAAAGAAAGGTAAAAAAACTTTCATTTTGCATGACGGCCCTCCGTATGCAAACGGCGATATCCATTTAGGCCATTCAGTAAATAAAATATTAAAAGATATTATTGTTAAGTCTAAAACCTTATCAGACTTCGATGCGCCATACGTACCGGGTTGGGACTGTCATGGTTTACCAATCGAGTTAATGGTTGAGAAAAAAGTCGGTAAACCCGGTGTTAAGGTAACTGCTGCAGAATTTCGCGAAAAATGTCGTGCCTATGCTAAAAAGCAAGTGGAAGGTCAAAAAGTAGACTTTAAACGTTTAGGCGTTTTTGGTGATTGGGATAAGCCTTACCTAACCATGAACTTTGACTTTGAAGCCAATGCAATTCGTGTACTAGGTCGCATTATAAAAAATGGCCATCTACATAAAGGCGCAAAACCTGTGCATTGGTGTACAGATTGTGGCTCTGCATTAGCAGAAGCAGAAGTTGAATACCAAGATAAACAATCGCCAGCTATCGATGTACGTTTTACTTTTGCTGATCAAGACGCAGTAGTAAATGCGTTTAACTTAGCTGATGGTCATCAAGGCACTGGCAGTGTAGGGACTGTTATTTGGACTACGACACCGTGGACTTTGCCAGCTAACCGTGCGGTTGCTGTGCATGCTGATTTAGAATACGCGCTAGTACAAGTAGACGATGAAGGTGCTCAGCAGCGTCTGATTTTAGGTTCTGAGCTTGTTAAAGATGCGATGGATCGTTTTGGCTTTAACCACTTCCATATCCTTGGCTATGTTAAAGGTGCAGCACTTGAAAACTTAAACGTTGCACACCCATTTTATGACTTTAACGTACCGGTTATTGTAGCTGAACACGTAACCACAGATTCTGGTACGGGTGTTGTACATACTGCACCTGGTCATGGTCAAGAAGATTTCGTGGCAGGCCTTGAGTATAATCTTGAAGTAGCTAACCCAGTTGGCGCAAACGGAGTGTACTTACCTGACACTGAATTATTTGCCGGTCAACATGTGTTTAAAGCCAATGCGAGTGTAATTGAGGTATTAAAAGAAAATAATGCCTTAATGCATCATCATGCATTAACTCATAGCTACCCACATTGTTGGCGCCATAAAACGCCTATTATCTTCCGTGCCACACCACAATGGTTTGTTAGCATGGATCAGGCTAACTTACGCAAAGATTCACTGGCTGAAATTAAAAATACTCAATGGTTACCTGAATGGGGCGAAAGCCGTATTGCCAACATGGTTGAAGGCCGCCCTGATTGGTGTATTTCGCGTCAACGTACGTGGGGTGTACCTATTGCATTGTTTGTTGATAAAGACACGGGTGCATTACACCCAAATACTCAAGAGCTGATTGAACAAGCTGCAGTACTTGTCGAAAAATCAGGTATTCAAGCATGGTATGACCTAGAGCCTGCTACTTTGCTAGGTGAAGAAGACGCTAAACAGTACATGAAAGTACAAGACACGCTAGATGTGTGGTTTGACTCAGGTGTGACTCATGCCTGTGTTGTTGATGCGCGTGAAGATTTAGTTGGTCCTGCAGATTTATACCTTGAAGGTTCTGATCAACACCGTGGTTGGTTTATGTCATCAATGATGACTTCAGTGGCAATTAATGGTCATGCACCATACAAGCAAGTGCTTACGCATGGCTTTACGGTTGATGAAAACGGCCGCAAAATGTCTAAGTCATTAGGCAATGTTATTTCGCCACAAAATGTGATGAATAAACTGGGCGCTGATATTTTACGTTTATGGGTAGCATCAACTGATTACACAGCAGAAATGACCGTATCCGATGAAATATTCAAACGTTCGGCAGATCGTTACCGTCGTATTCGTAACACCAGCCGTTACTTACTTGCTAACCTAAGTGGTTTTGATCCAAAAACGGATCAAGTTGCTGTTGATGATATGGTTGAGCTTGATAAGTGGATTGTAGGGCGCGCAGCACAGTTACAAGATGATATTTTAGCGGCTTACGATAGCTACCAAATGCTATTAGTAACGCAAAAGCTAATGAACTTCTGTACCGGTGAGCTTGGTTCGTTCTACTTAGACGTTATAAAAGACCGTCAGTACACGGCAAAAAGCGACAGCCATGCACGTCGTTCTTGTCAAACAGCGCTTTATCATATTGCTGAAGCTATGACTCGCTGGATGGCGCCAATCATGAGCTTTACAGCGCAAGAAATTTGGGAAGCACTTCCAGGTGAGCGCAGTGACTATGTATTTACTTCAACATGGTATGAGGGATTACAAGCACCAACAACGACCAAGTTTAGTAATGAAGACTGGCAAGCTATTTTAAATGTGCGTGACGAAGTGAACCGTCTGTTAGAAGCTGCACGTAAAGAAGATGTGATTGGCGCAACATTACAAGCAACCGTAAACCTGTTTGCCAGCAAAGAGCTTGCAGCAAAACTTGCGGCGTTAGGCGATGAGCTACGTTTTGTGTTGTTAACCTCTGCGGTTAACGTTACCGAGGTAGACAGTCAACCTGCAGATTCACAAACTACTGAAATTGATGGCTTATACATTAGCGTATCAGCAACAGATGCTAAAAAGTGTGAACGTTGTTGGCATTACAGTGAAGATGTAGGTGTTGAGCCTGCTCATCCCGAAATTTGTGGTCGTTGTGTAAGTAACGTTGACGGTGAAGGTGAAAAGCGTCAATTCGCTTAGGAGTTGTTTTTAGTGAGCAAACTAACCCAAAAAAGTGGTTTAGTGTGGCTTTGGTTGAGTCTATTACTGCTTGTAATAGACTTTGCCAGTAAAACACTGGTTGTAAACACCATGGCTTATGGTGAGTCAATTAATTTACTGCCTGTTTTTAGCATCACTTATGTACATAACTACGGTGCAGCCTATAGCTTTTTAAGCGAAGCGGGTGGCTGGCAGCGTTGGTTTTTAAGTGCAATAGCAATCGCGATTAGTTGTTTGTTGGTGTGGTGGTTAAAACGTCTTCCAGCGTCTAATAAAGTATTATGTGGTGCTTACTCGTTAGTTTTAGCCGGTGCTATTGGTAACTTGTACGACCGCATTGCTTATGGTTACGTTATTGATTTTTTACATGTGTTTTACGAAGACTCACATTTTCCCGTATTTAATATTGCAGACTGCGCTATTTGTATTGGTGCTGCATTATTACTATTTGACGCCTTTACCGGCGAAAATCCAAAGGAGCATAAAGCATGAGCCAAGCTGTAATTGGTGAAAACTCAGACGTTATTTTTCATTTTTCTATTAAACTAGAAGATGGCTCTGCCGCTGACTCAACGAAAGTGCATAACAAGCCGGCTAAGCTCACTATGGGTGATGGCAGCTTAACCGCTAATTTTGAAAAATGTTTACTTGGCCTAACGGCCGGTGAGAGCAAAACATTTGAGCTTGAGCCGGAAGATGCCTTTGGTCAACCAAACCCAGATAATATTTATTATGTAGATCGTAGTAAGTTTGGTGTAGAAACGCCGGCTAAAGTAGGTGCTATTATTGCGTTTACTCAACCTGATGGCACCGAGCTTCCGGGTTTGGTGCGTGAAGTGCAAGGCGAGTCAGTTACTATCGATTTTAATCACCCATTAGCGGGCCAGCGCTTAACGTTTGAAGTTGATATTATTGAGGTGCAAGGTTAATGGAAATATTATTAGCTAATCCACGAGGCTTTTGCGCCGGTGTTGACCGCGCAATTAGCATTGTTGAGCGCGCTTTAGATATTTTTGAAAAACCAATCTATGTGCGCCATGAAGTGGTACACAATCGTTATGTGGTTGATGGCTTAAAAAATCGCGGCGCTGTGTTTGTTGAAGAGCTTGATCAGGTACCGGATGACAGTATTGTTATATTTAGTGCTCATGGTGTATCACAGGCTGTACGCAGTGAAGCAAAACGCCGTGAGCTTAAAGTATTTGATGCAACCTGCCCGTTAGTGACTAAAGTGCATATGGAAGTTACCCGTGCCAGCAGAAAAGGCATTGAATGCATTTTAATTGGTCACCATGGACACCCCGAGGTTGAGGGCACTATGGGTCAATACGACAATCAACAAGGTGGCATTTACCTAGTTGAAACCGTTGATGACGTGTTAAAGCTTGATGTTAAGAATGCAGATAACCTTTTTTATTGCAGCCAAACAACCTTGTCGGTAGATGATACTGCGGATGTGATTGATGCTTTACGCAGCAAGTTTCCTGCTATTGATGGTCCGCGTAAAGATGATATTTGTTATGCAACTCAAAACCGTCAAGATGCAGTACGTGACTTAGCAGACAAAGTCGATGTGCTATTGGTTGTAGGCGCTAAAAATAGCTCTAACTCCAATCGTTTACGAGAACTAGCTGATAAAATGGGTACGCGTGCGTACTTAATTGACGATGCCAGCAATGTTGAAGCGTCATGGTTTGATGGTATCAATAGTGTGGGGGTTACCGCAGGCGCCTCAGCACCTGAAGTGCTAGTGCAGCAAGTGATTACCCGCTTAAAAGAGCTCGGTGGTAACCAAGTAACAGAAAATCCTGGTGAAGAAGAAAACATTGTTTTTGCTGTACCAGTAGAGCTGCGTTAATTTAGAGATAAATCATAAAAGGAGGGTCGAATGGGTAAGCAACTGTCACCAGATGCGTTACTTTTTTCGGCCCTTTTTAATGAGCGTGGTGTGCTTGCATCCCTCGTAGTAACACAGGTTGTGGCTATTATATTAGCTTTTGCTCCTAATGCTGGCGATGACATATGGCTGCATTTGGGGGCGATCAGTTTGTTTCTCCATGTAACTGTGCTGGTCAGTACCTCTTTTTTATATCTTTGTCGTCGATTACTCGCAAAACAGACTCAGTTTATTCAGATCAGTTTTTTTATTGCTTCATATAGTCTCAGTACTGCTGTATTTAGTCTGGTGTTTTCTCATATTGCTTTTGATATTGAAAACGAAAAACAACTGACGTTTTTTGTGCTGCGTAATTGCATTATTGTATTTTTGCTTACCTTACTGTTTGTACAATTTTTGCTTATTCATTTTGAAAAAGAGCAGCAAACCAAAGCACTTTCTCGTGCAGAACTTGATGCTTTGCAGGCACGGATCCGACCCCACTTTTTATATAATAGCTTGAATACGGCGGCAGAATTAACGCATCATGACGTTGAGGCTGCAGAGCATGCAATTTTAGCACTAGCAGCGCTGTCTCAAGCTGCAATGCGTTCAGGTCAAAGTGTATTACTCAGTGATGAAATAACATTAACTAAACAGTATATTGCGCTTGAATCATGGCGCTTTGCAGAGCGCTTAAAGGTTGAGTGGTTATTACCAGAACATCTCCCTGCGCTCTATATTCCATATCTAACATTACAACCTTTGGTAGAGAACGCAGTATGTCATGGCATTGAGCCAAGCCAAAGTGGTGCTACTATAAGTATTGAACTGCATGTGACAACACATTATTTAACCTTAATTGTAACTAATCCTGTACCTACTGAAACTGAAAATACTAGAGAGCATAACGGTATGGCTCTTGATAATATTCGTTCTCGTTTAAGTATTTATTATAAAGGTCGGGCGCAACTGACAATAACCAACAAAGATAATCAATTTAGAGTCAAAGTAGTCATCCCAAAACAAGCAGAGAATACGTTATGAATGTATTGATTGTAGATGATGAACCCTTAGCAAGGGCACGATTGAAGCGTTTACTCGCTGAGAACCATACATCCATTCATGTGCAAGGAGAGGCTAGTAATGGCAACGACGCTTTAACACAAATGAAAAAGCAGCAGCCTGATTTAGTGTTTTTAGATATTGATATGCCAGGCTTAAATGGCATCGAAGTGGCCAATCAACTCAATGATCTAGCGGTACCTCCGGCGATTATTTTTATAACCGCTCATCCTGAGCATGCACTTGATGCGATGCAGTTAAATGCAGCCGGATATTTGGTAAAACCTATATCAGAAAAAAGTTTGCAACATGCATTACAACAGCTAGGACGTTTAAACAGAGTACACCTGCAACAACAACAAACAGAAAAAATAACCTATCAATTAGCAGGCACCGTAAGAAGTATAAAAATAGAAAATGTTTTTTATTTTTATGCACAGGAAAAGTATACCAAAGTTGTGTTCGATGGTGGGGAGGCTCTAATTGAAGACAGTTTAAAGCAACTTGAAATGCAATATCCTCGTCACATATTGCGAATTCATCGAAATACCTTAGTGAATAAAAATAAAATTTTGGCACTCCATACACTTAAAAACCATCAACATGTTATTGAACTCAAAGGGTGTTCACCTTTTTTAGCTGTTAGTCGTCGAGCGCTCAAAAGCGTAAAAAGCGTACTTTAGCACACCGACCTATTAACCGCTTATCAACATAATTAACCGTTGGTCGTGGTCCTAGTTGAATCTATTTTTTTATTGCATACACTTAGTATCAGATAATTATTATTTGGTTTTACTATGTCTTTGAGCACGTTTAAATTGCAAAAAGGTTTTACCCTTATTGAGGTCCTGATTGCGTTTATTATTCTTAGCTTTGGTTTATTAGGGGCCGTTGCCTTACAAGCTAAAGCTAAGCAAGCTAGTTTTGACTCAATGCAACGTGCCGCTGCTGTTGCGCTTGGTAATGATATTATTCAACGAATACGGGCTAATGACACACCGCAACTAGCTACATTATACGACCTTGAGTTTACCAGCGAGACAAGTATTAATTCCTCTACAACCTGTTTTACAAGTTCATGCAGTAATGCACAAATTGCGAGTTTAGATATAGAGCAGTGGAAGCGTGCTATTCGTGCCCGCGAAAATACGGGATCACTTGATGGTGCCACCGTATGTATTAATCCAGAGTCGGTAGCAGGCTCTGGCGGTAAGGCGTTTAATATTGAGGTCATTGTTTCTTGGCAGGGTCGTCAAGAATTTAAGGCGAGTGAAGCAACAGGCAAAATTAGCTGTGGTGTAGCAGATAAAAGGCGCCGTTTAGTTGTACTTACTAGCTACATTTACGTTAGGAGCTAAGATGAAGCAAGCTGGTTTTACACTCATTGAAATGATGATCTCTTTATTTATAGGGGGATTAATTTTGGGTGGCGTAATGTTTACCTATATTGGTATGAAAGTGACGACCCGCGATACGATGACAATAGGTGAGCTGCAAGAGTCTGGTCGATTAGCCATTAATATTATGCAACGCGATATAGAACAAGTAGGCTTTTGGGGAACATTTTATGATGATTCGTTTACTGCAATAAATACATCATCATTAACAAATCCTACAGGTGATTGCTTCGAAGGTCTCAACAATGGCAGCTTTCCTGATTTAACCAGCAGCAGTAATTTTAAAACCCTTTATGCAAAAACAGCGGCAAGTTCAAGTGAACTTAATTGTGTTAATAACCCTTTAGCGGGTACTGATATTTTACAGGTTAAGTTTTTACAAGGTCACCAACTAGAAGTTGATGCCGCAGGTGTTAATGAAACGCAAAGTGATGAGAATTACTTTATTGCTGAGCAAGAAAATGCACGCTTTGTTCGAGGTGTTATCGACCCTGATAGTTTAAATGTTAATGCCAGTGTTTGGCCTTACAGCCATCATAGTTATTATATTGCTGAGCAAACTTATACAGTCAATAATAAAAGTATTACTGTACCCGCACTCATGCGAAAACGTTTAGTAGCTGGTTCTATGAATACAGAAACTATAATGGAAGGCGTGGAGAATATGCGTTTTGTGTTTGGTTTAGATACCACCACCGACAGTCGCGTGGATACCTATAAAAGCATTAATAACATGACAGCCACAGACTGGGAAAACCGCAAAGGTATTTTAACGGTACAAGTTTTTTTATTGATTAGAGCACTGCAACCTGATCCAGGTATTACACTCAAAAACCAAACCTATGTATTAGGGGAAGATGCTAATAAACGCACCCTTACTTTTTCAGATAACTTTAGACGTACTGTATTCACAACAACTATCCGTTTAAATAACGTGGGAGCAAATTTATGGCGTATTTAATCCCGATGAAAAATAAACAGCAAGGTGTGGTGCTTATCACTGCACTAATAATGGTCATAGCCGTTACAGGTATTGCAGTGACGTTAATGAGTAGCAGTAGTATAGATATTAAAATTACTAATTCAGCACAAGAGCGAGAAGTTGCCGAAAATGAACTTATCGGCGAAGTGCAGCGCATGATTGCCGATGAAGCGAGCAATGGTGCAACAAATCAATTTTTTTTAACGCCAGAGGAAGTAACTACCATGGCGTCTGGCAATGAAAAAGGCATGGTTATAGCCGAACATAATGATATGCAAAGTAGAATGATTAACTTAAATAAAGGCGTGCTTGATTTAGAATGTCCTCGTCGTTTTAGTTTTACAGCTGGGATCTCATGCAACATGGTACAAGTTTCAACAACTATTGAGTATGGCTCTAAAAGTAAGCACCAACTAACAATTGTGACAGGCGTAGCCCAAGAGATGGCTAGCCTAAGCAAGGGGATTTAAAATGAAACTGATACTAAATAAAGCACTCATTTCTTTAATAGGAATAATGCTTAGCATGTCAGCAGGCGCTGAAGATATAGAGCTGTATGTTAATCATAATGTACAAACCAATGAAAAGCCTCGCGTAATCATGATTTTTGATACATCGGGAAGTATGGCATGGGATGTAAATGATGGTGATGCCTGTTATAAAAGAAGCGGTAATAGCTATTACGAGGTTGATTGCTTTGAAAGTAAAGACAGTTATAAACGAAATGAGCAATGTTATAAAAGAACTAGTTACTACAATTATGAACCCACATGTAGTGATAGCCGCTTAAGAGTTGCGCAAAATGCTATCACCCAATTAGTGAACGATAACGATGATATTGAATTTGGTTTAATGCGCTTTAATGGTAGTAATGGTGGGTATGTTTTAGCCAGAGTAGGGGCTGAAAAGTCATTTTTACTAAATAAAGTAGAAGAGTTACCTGCAAGTGGTTCAACTCCATTAACAGAAACACTCTGGGAAGCCTACCTGTATATCACGGGACAAAACGTATATTACGGGGGAAATACTAATGAACGAGATTTTACAGCAGAGTCATCAGGGATATATAAATCACCCTTTGCGCCTGTTACTGGCGAGCCACTTAGGTGTGATAACAGTATTAATATTATTTTAATGACAGACGGCGATCCAACCAACGATTCAAATAGAAATAATGATATATACAACCTTCATAATAGTTATTTCTCTGGTAATCCGCCTGCTGTTAGTAACAGCTATTTGGCGGCGCTAGCAAAAATTATTCACGGTACAGATGATGTAAAAGTTGACTTGTATAGCAAAACTAAGAATGTACTTGACATAGGACGTGTATTTCCTATCGGTTTTGGTACGGGTATGAGTGACTCAGGTAAAAACTTACTTACTGAGACTGCAGATTACGGTGGTGGGCAATACTTACATGCGAATACAGCTGCGCAACTATCTGATGCACTTAAAAATACGATTTCTCGTATTCGTGAAGTAAATGACAGTTTTTCATCGCCGTCAGTGGCGAGTAACAATGTAGATCAAACTCGAAGTCGTGATGCTATTTATTTTGCTATGTTTTATCCAGAAACCGGGGCGCGCTGGCGTGGTAACCTGAAAAAGTTAAAGGTATCGGGCAGCCAAATAGTCGATGCAACCAACAAACAAGCCCTTAATAGTGACGGTTTAATTTCAAAAGAGGCAAAAACATTTTGGTTACCTGCGGGCCAACCCGCTGATGGTAACGCGGTTGCGCAGGGGGGGGTAAACCATTATTTAAGCACCATAGATCCACTTGCTCGTAATTTATTTACGGAGAATCAAGGCTCGATTATTAGTTTTGATACTTCGGCTGTTAGTGACATTCTCAGTGGCATTGTTAATAACCCGCTGACCTTATCCACTCAAGATGTTAATTGGGCAAGAGGAGTAGATGTTGATGATGAGGACAAAGATGGCTCATCACAAGACCAACGCGCTGATATATTTGGTGATCCTTTGCATTCAAAACCAATTGCAATTGATTATGGTAATGATGATATTCGCATCCTCATAGGGACAAATGCTGGCTTCTTACATATGTTTAAAGATGCCGGTGAGACTGTAAGTGAAAGTTGGGCATTTATACCTTCAGCACTGTTTGACATTATTAAACCACTTAGAAATAAACAAGCAGATAGTAAAGTATATGGTATGGATGGCCCTATCAGTGTCTACTTTAGTAATAAAAGCTTAAATAGTGAAGGTTTGAATGACGGTATTATAGATGCTAGCAAAGGAGACGAGGTATGGGCTTTTGCTGGAATGCGCCGTGGTGGTAAAAACTACTATGGTTTAGATATTACAAATCCTAATCAGCCAAAACGTCTTTGGAGCAAACCAATTGAAGGGGGTAAAGGCGACTTTACTGAATTGGCACAAACGTGGTCAAAGCCACAAATAGCTTATATTAAAGCTTTTGGTAATAAGCCTTTGCTTGTGTTTGGCGCGGGTTACGATACAAATAAAGATGCGGCAATAAGAGCAGAGGACTCAAAAGGGCGTGGTATTTATATTGTTGAGGCAAAAACAGGCAGCTTAGTTTGGGCGTTAACCCCAGACAGTAATGGCTTTAAAGGTAAACACAGCATTGCTGCTGATTTAACTACGCTTGATTCAGATTATGATGGCTATATTGACAGAATATATGCTTCAGATACCGGTGGTAATATTTGGCGAATTGATATGCCTGGAGAAGATAGCAGTGAGTTTAGCCATTTCAAACTTGCAGAGCTAGGTAGTAATCAAGATACTCAAGATAGACGCTTCTTTTATAAGCCATTGGTTGCGCGTACTTTGTTTAGTAAAGTAACAGAGACCACGGTTAATGGTAATAAAGTGATTACTCGTTTAGATACTCCTTATGATGCAGTTGTTATTGGCAGCGGTAACCGTTCAAAACCAACGAATACAAACGAGCAAGATCAATTGTTTATGATCCGTGATGAGAATACTCTGACGCGTTCATTTAAAACTAATGCTCCTGCGCCAATTGTGCCTGCAGATTTAATGGTGATGAATAGTGACCCCTTTGGTAATACTTTAGATGACTTAGATGGTTTCACCCTTGTTGAAGCTGAACTGGCGAAAAAGAAAGGGTGGCGTTATGAGCTAGCGAAAGGTGAAAAGTCATTAGCTGCAGCTACCGTTGTTGGTGGGGTTGCTTATTTTACCTCTTTCACGCCAGCATCTGATGAAGTTGTAGAGAATCAATGTTCTTTAAGTGGCGGTGGCGGCGCACTTTATGCTTTTCATTTGCATTACGGTACTAAAGTGTATGAACAACTAAAATTTGCAACCAGTTATGATGTGCCAGATACACCACAGCTTTATTTTGGTGCGACTAATTCCTGTGCTGATTCTAACAATGATGGAAAATGTGATGATAATCCAGAGGAAGATGTTATCGAAGAGAGCCAGTTTTTTCTAATTGGTCCTGGGATCAAAGGGGAACAAGCTGAAAATCCACTTAAGCCAATAGAAATTACAGGACCTGGCTTAAAAGTGGTAGATGGTAAAATTAAGCTAGTGAATGATAAACAACCCATTGGCTTTGGTTTTAAAACGCAGCAAACATATATTTATAAGCGTGAAGAAAACGATGAGATCAACAATTAAGGGCTGTATATGAATAAGACACAACAAGGATTTACATTAATTGAGTTAATGATCACCGTTGCGATTGTTGGCATCATTGCCGCCATTGCAGTGCCTAATTACAGTGAATATATAAAAAGGGCATCACGCGCAGAAGCCGCTTCTGCGCTTTTAGATGCGGCAAACAAGCAAGAGCAATACTTTGTGGATAACCGAGCATATTCAACTTCGTTTAGCGACTTAGGTATTCAAAGTAAAACTGAAAACGGTCATTTTGAGCTAACAATTAATGTGGTTAATAGCAATGAATTTACAATCACTGCTAAACCCATTGCTGGTGCTGTGAAAGGGGATGCTGATTGCACGTCATTAACCATTAATGACGTTGGCTTAAAAGGAGCAACGGGTAGTAAAGGCAATACCGACATCAACTATTGCTGGGGTAGATAACATTAGTTATTTTTGGCATTTGTTAGTAGATTTTATTCGTATTCGCCCAGTTTGACTTATTGACAGAGCAAGCCCCTCAAGGCTTGCTTTTTCGTTATTTGGGCAATAGATAAAAGTACCGTTTTGAAAGCCGTTTAAAGAGCCATCGGGTCTAAAAGTGATGGCATCCCGAGGATACTCTAAGCTATCAGAGGGATGGATATGTTCAAAGGTACTAATAAGGCGCTCGTCATCATCTAAAGAGGTTGACTTGTCGTTATCAATAAAAAGTGACACCTGATTGTCCCAATCATCTTCTAAACACTCATTATTTTTCAAGGCACATAGAGTGACGTAGCTATTATTTTCTATTGCATAAAGACGTGCATAATTAATGTTTCTGTGTAATAGATTAATCTGGTTATCTGCGCGATTGAGCGCCAAGAAATCAGGAAAAAACCATAATGAGAGTTGGCTTAGTATCGCTATAACTGAAATGGTTACTAGTAATTCTAATAATGTAACGCCACCATTTTTGTGAGCACTTATAATTAACTTCATCCCTGAAGCCTTTCATTGAACAGTCCATTATATTAGTTTAGTAAACAATCAAAAAAACGACAAAGTATGAAATGGCTTTTAACCACAGCTCTCTGTGGTATCCCCTAAATAAAAAGCGGTGCCTGATTGCGTTAATGTTAACGCTTTTTGGTTTTTGTTGTCGCCGTTAGGACAAAATATGAAGTTCCCAGGATTTGTAGTTATACGTCCGCTGGTATTAAATCGTATACGGGTATCTGTAAATGAAACGCGATCATTAGGACTAATTTCCTCCATGACTCTGATCAAGCTATCTGTTTCATTATTATATTGGCCATTATTATTAGCATCTATAAAGGTAATAATTATTTGATCAACATCCCATTTACTTGAGCAAGTTAGGGTTTTATCATCACTTTTTACTTTTGTACCTGGAGCAGCGCACACAATTACGATCTCATCGGTACTAGCCGCTTGTGAGCGTGCAAAGCTAATATTACGTTTAAGTTCTAATAAAAAATTTTCACCTCGGTTTTCTTCCAGCATATCGCTACTGTTCCACAACGCAATAGTGGCTATAATGCCAACAATGGCCACGGTGACCATTAACTCTAATAGGGTAAATCCACGGTGCTTAGTTTTCATATAAATCTCATTAACTCGGTGAT